>CALXPV010000054.1 GCA_944390295.1 uncultured Clostridia bacterium
TTTGGTGTATAATAGTTTATGTAAAGTGTGATACTTAATTACAGGCAGAATTTCCATTCTGCCATATTACTTTTACTTGAATTAATAATAAGGAGGAACTCATATGATAAAAGAAACATTAATTTTTGGACATAAAAATCCAGATACAGATTCTATTACATCAGCTTTAGTTATGGAAAATTTAGAAAAAAAATTAGGAAATGAAAATGTAAAAGCTGTTAGATTAGGAAATGTTAATAAAGAAACTCAATATGTTTTAAAATATCTTGGAATAGAAGCACCAGAATTAGTAGAAGATGTAGAAGATAACCAAGATGTTATTTTGGTAGATCATAATGAAGCTAGTCAAACAGTTGGTAATATATCTAATGCAAAAATATTAAAAGTTGTAGATCACCACACAATGAACTTCGTTGCTCCATACCAATTATATTATAGAGCAGAACCAGTTGGATGTACTGCAACAGTTTTATATAAAATGTATAAAGAATATGATGTAGAAATAGATAAAACTACAGCTACATTAATGCTTAGTGCTATCGCATCTGATACATTAATATTAAAATCACCAACAACTACAGATGAAGATAGAAGAATTGTTAAAAAATTAGAAGAACTTTCTGGACTTGATATTAATGTTTATGGTACAGACATGTTAAAAGCTGGAACAGATATAAGTGAATTCTCTCCAGAAGAAATTATAAATATCGACTGTAAATTATTCGAAAAAGGAAATAAAAAATTCAGAATTGCTCAAGTAAATACAGCTGATTTAGATTCAATCTTTAAAAACCAAGCATATTTCGAACAAGCAATAAATAAAGATATCGAAAAAGAAAATCTAGATTTATATGTATTTGCAGCAACAGATATAATTAACTCAAATTCAAAAATTATTTCTTTAGGAAATGATGCACCAGTTGTAGAAAAAGCTTTTGGTGTTTCTGTTGATAATAATACAGCAATGCTTGAAAATGTTGTTTCTAGAAAGAAACAAATTTTACCAAACATTTTAAATAACTTAGATTAATATGCACAGTCAATTATAGTTGTTAATGAGTCCTAGGTTTCATTAACAATATAATTTTAATATATATGAAGGCTACTGAATAAAAATTCAGTAGCCTTTGTTTTTCTATTTTCAAAATAGGGATTTAAGGACCGTCCCCTTTTCCCCCTTTTTATTACATAGCTTGTCTATATAATTCTATAAAGTCTTCTCTTGATACATCTCTTGGATTTCCTGGTTTACATGGATCTTCCATTGCTTTATCTGCAAGCATTCCGAAATCTTCTTCTCTTGCTCCTACATCTTTTACTGTTTGTGTAATTCCAACTTCTTTTGACAATTCTGATATTTTCCATACAAATGTATTTATAACATCTTGATCATTTAAGTTAGCTGCATCTGGTCTTCCTATTCTTATTAAGATTTCTCTAAATCTTTGAGCTGTTGCTGGATCTTGTCCATTAAATCTCATAACTGTTGGTAATAAAATAGCATTTGCTATACCATGTGGTGTATCATATACAGCACCTAATTGATGTGCCATAGAATGAACTATACCAAGACCAACATTTGAGAATCCCATTCCTGCAATATATTGTGCTAATCCCATTTTATCTATTGCATCTTGATTTCTTTCATTTACTGCTGCTGGTAAATTTTCAAATATTAATTCTATAGCTCTCATATGGAACATATCTGACATTGTATTATGAGCTTTTGTTATATATCCTTCTACTGCATGTGTTAATGCATCCATTCCTGTTGAAGCTGCAATTGATTTTGGTAATGTAGACATTAATTCTGTATCTACTATTGCAACAAGAGGTATGTCATGTGGATCAACACATACCATTTTTATTTCTCTTTCTTCGTCTGTTATAACATAATTTATAGTAACTTCTGCAGCTGTACCATGTGTTGTTGGAAGTGCTATTAATGGCATTCCTTTATTTACTGTATTTGATGGTCCATTTAATGATACTATATCTGCTCTGTCTGGATTTGTCATAACTATAGAAATACCTTTTGCAGTATCTATACTAGATCCTCCACCTACTGCAACAATTACATCTGCTCCAAAAGCTTTACATGCTTCAATACCATCTTTTACATTTGTTACTGTTGGATTAGGTTTTACATCACTAAATACAGTATATTCTATTCCTGCTTCATCTAATTTATCTGTTACTTTTTTTGTTAAACCTATTTCGAATAAAGATTTATCTGTAACAACTAAAACCTTCTTATAACCTCTGTTTTTTATTTCTTCTGGTAGAACCTCCCTTGCTCCAAATCCAAAGTAAGATGTTTCGTTTAATACAAATTTTTCAATACTCATATTTTTCCTCCTTAGTTTATTTTATATAATTAATTTCTACTTAATGTAGAATATAATTATCTTATATAATTTTGTATTCAATATCTTCCATAAAAGGAAACATTTCTTCTATTCTTTTGTGTGTTATTACTACTTGTCTTGGTTGTGGATTTTTTGGATGATCAGATATTAGTTTTTGTGTATAACAATTTTCTGCTGTTTTAAATAATAAATATCTATTTCTTACATATGTGTAATACATTTGGTATCCGTCATCCAATTCTTTTTCAAATCTTTCAAATGTATATTTTCCGTCCATAACTTTCCTTTCCTTTTATTTAATCATTTCTTCAAATTGTTCTTCTGTTATTATTGTAACTCCTAAATCTTGAGCTTTTGTAAGTTTACTTCCAGCTTCTTCTCCTGCTAATACATAACTTGTCTTTTTAGATACTGAACCAGAAGTTTTTCCTCCAAATTTTTCTATAAGATCACTTGCGTCTTTTCTTGTAAATTTTTCTAATGAGCCTGTTAAAACAAATGTCATTCCTTCAAATCTATTGTCTGCTCCCTCTTCTTCTATTGCTTCCATATTGATATTAGCTTCTTTTAGTCTATTTATTAAATCTATTGTTTGTTCTTGTCTAAAAAACTCATATAAGCTTTTTGCAGAAATTCCACCAATATCTTCTGTCATAGCTAAGCTTTCTTCTGAAGCTTGTATTAAGCTTTCCATCGTTTTATATTTTTTAGCAAGAGTTTTTGCTGCTTTTACACCAATATGTCTTATTCCTAAAGCTGCTATTAGTCTATATAAGTCATTAGCTTTACTAGCATTTATTGCATCTATTAAATTTTGAGCAAATTTCTTTCCATTCTTTTTTAAAGATGCAATATCTTCAAATGTTAAATAATATATATCTGCAATATTATTTATTAATTTTTTATCTATTAATTGTTCAATTATTTTTTCGCCTAGACCATCTATATTCATACATTCTCTAGATACAAAATGTATAATATTTCTTACTAATTTTGCAGGACATTCAATACCTGTACATCTACTTACTGCTTCTCCTTCTTCTCTTACAACAGGAGCCCCGCATACTGGGCATACTTTTGGCATTTCATATGGCGTTTCTTTTCCAGTTCTTTTTTCTTTTTTTACTTCTAATATTTCTGGAATTACATCCCCTGCTTTTTGTACTACTATTGTATCCCCTACTCTTAAATCTTTTTCTTTTATAAAGTCTTCATTATGAAGTGTAGTTTTTGATATTGTAGATCCTGCTACTTTTACAGGTTCTAATATTGCCATTGGTGTTACTGCACCTGTTCTTCCAACTTGACATATAATATCTTTTAAAAGAGTTTCTTTCTTTTCTGGTGGATATTTATATGCTATTGCCCATCTTGGAACTTTTGTTGTTGTTCCCATTTTTTCTCTTAAATTAAGATCATCTACTTTTATTACTGCTCCATCAATTCCAAAAGTTAATTCTTCTCTTTCATCACCTATTTTTTCTATTGCTTTTATTGCTTCTGGAATATCTTTACATGGCACTAAAACTGGATTTACATTAAAACCTAGTTTCTTTAAATAATTTAATTCTTCATAATGTGAATTGAATTTTATATCTCCTTCAATTTTTTGTACATTAAAAATGTATATATCAAGTGGCCTTTTTGCTGTTATTTTACTATCTAATTGTCTTAAAGATCCTGCTGCTGCATTACGTGCATTTGCAAAAGTTTTTTCCTCATTTAGCTCTCTTTCTTCATTCATTTTTTCAAATTCTTTTTTTCCAATAAATACTTCTCCTCTTACTATTATATCTATTGGCTCTGGAAGTTCTTTTGGTATACTTTTTAATGTTTTTAAATTTTCTGTAACGTCTTCTCCTACTAGTCCATTTCCTCTAGTAGCACCTCTTACAAACTTTCCTTTTTTATATTCAAGAGCAGCAGAAAGTCCATCTATTTTTGTTTCTACAACAAATTTAACATCTTTACTATCCATATTATTTTCTTTAGCTGATTTATATACTCTTTCTTTAAATTCCTCTAGTTCTTCAAAAGAAAATATATCTTGCAAACTTTGTAATGGCACTTCATGTTCTACTTTTTCAAATCCTTCTTTTACATGTCCACCAACTTTTTGAGTTAATGAATCAGAAGTTACTAATTCCGGAAATTCCTTTTCTAATGCTTTTAATTTATTCATTGTCATATCATATTCATAATCTGAAACTTCTGGATTATCTTCATCATAATATTTATTTGCCCATATTTCTAGCTGTTTTCTTAATTTTGCTATTTCATCTTTTGCCTTATTTATTTCCATTTTCTTTAACCTCTTCTTTAAATAAATCTTTTCCTTTTACTATGTAGTCTACACCAGAAAATATAGTAGCTACTACAGATATAATCATTAATATAGTTACAATTAAATTATACCAAAAACTAAATCCACTTAAAGTTCCTGTAAAACAAGCACCAAAAGCATTTGGATCTACAATTGCTAAAACTAATGCTACCATTTGTGTTACAGTTTTTAGTTTTCCCCAAACAGAAGCTGCTACTACTTTTCCACCTTTTTCTACTGCAACTAGTCTATATCCAGAAACTATAAATTCTCTAAATAATACTATTATTGGAATCCACGCAGGAAGTTTTGCTGCCTCTACTAATATAAGCATTGCAGCTAGTACTAATATTTTATCTGCTATTGGATCTAAAAATTTTCCAAATGTAGTAACTAAATTTCTAGACCTTGCTATATATCCATCTAATTTATCTGTAAGAGATGCTAATATAAATATTGCATCTACTAATATCCATTTTATATCTATATCAAAAAAAGTTATTATAACCATTATTGGAACTAAAATTATTCTAAATATTGTTAATTTATTTGGTAAATTCATATTACTGTCCTCCTATTTTATACGGATATTATATACAATATACAGTATTTTTTAAAGAGGATTTTATATTTTTTTTATTAATTATTTATCTTATTGTTTTAGTTTTTTCGACAATTTCTACTATATCTGTAATGTATTCACTAATTATAGGAATATTTAATTTTATTATTTTTTGTAAAATTATTATAATTATTGCTGTTACTATTGTAACTCCTATTCCTATACCTACACCTTTCCATATTCCAGAAAATAAATTTCTAAATAATAACTCTTTTCTATTTCCTAATATTTCCGAAAAATCTAATAATTTATTTCTTGTTAAATTATAATTTAACAAATCTATTTTTTCTAATAAAATTTTTATATTCTTTTCTACCATAAAAACGCACCTATTTATATGGTGCGTTTTTTTATCTTTTTTATTCAATTTCATTTACTGTATTAGAAATAGTATTTTCATCTATCATGTTTTCTTTATTAATTGATTCTTGTTCTTTTTCTTCTTGCTCTCTTTGTTCTTTTACCATTTCTTCTAATTGGTCTATTAATGTTTGTAGGCTTGATAAATCTTTACCCATCATTTCTAAATCATTATTTGCTGTTGAGTTTTTAACATTATTATTTGCTTTTATAATTCCATCTATAACAGATTCTATGTTGTCAGTATTTGATACTTCAATGTTAATTGCAGATTGTGTACCTAAATTATTTAATGCTTGTGTTAAATTATCTCCTATTGCAACTTTATTTCCAACTGCAACAATTACCTTCTTAAGTACTGGAGCTTCTGATTCATTAAGCATAACTTGATATATTGGCTCTACATATAATATTGTATTATTTATTGGAACCATAATCATATTTCTTATTAATCTTGTACCAGTTACATTTAAATTTTGTAATGTTGATGAAATTTCTTCATCTTGTTCTATTTGTGTATCTAATTGTATTGGTCCTATTACATTACTATCTGCACCGTACTTGTATAAAGTTAATTTACTATTTCCATTTTCATCACAAGTTCCAACTAAATATGAAGTTAAACTTTGTTTTTCATATAAAGTATATGGTAATACTAATCCTAGTTCTGGATTTTCACTATCTACTGTTTTTACTGTTGTGTAATATGGATCTATAGGAGTACCAGTTGTTTTTAGTGTTTGTCCAGTTGTATGTGTTGCTCTGTCCCATACATCACTACTTCTATATAATACATCTGTTTTTACATTATGATATCTTTCTAACATATCTGCTTGAATATTATACAAAAATTCTGGATATATAAAATGTGATGCTATATCTTCTGGAATTTTTTCTTCTTTATCTGCAAATAAATCTGGATATATTTCTTTATATGCCATTATTATTGGATCTGTTGTATCTGTTATATAGAATTTAACAGTTCCATCATAGCTATCTACTATTACTTTTACAGAGTTTCTTATATAATTTATTCTTTCTCTTGTTCCATTTCTTTCTAATGTTGTCATTTGAGAATATGGATAATTTGATGATGTTGTATATCCATCTATCACCCATACTAATCTACCATCATTTGTTATAACTTGATATGGTTCTTCATCATAAATTACATATGGAAATACTTTTTCTACTCTATCTATAATATTTCTATTAATTAATATTTTACTTTCATCTGTTACATTTGATGAAAAAGCTATATTCATATTTTTCTCTCTTATTCCTAGAACAATTCTATCTAAGAAATTTGCTGTTAATCCTGCTTTTCCATCATATGTATTTTCTACATTTTCTGTTTCTGATTTTGGATAATCAAATTCTGATTTATTTTTTGAATTTGTTATTATTGGTGAATTTTCATTTAATCCAAAATATATTCTTGGTTCACTTACATTAATTTTATTATCAGTACCATCAAATGATTTTTGAATATATTTTAAGTTACCTGTTTCATCTGTTTCTGTTGCAGAAGATACTACTGTACCAAATCCATGTGTATATTCATAAGTTTTGTTAGCTGTAGTTCCAGTATTTCCTGCTTCTACTTGTCTTGGTGATAAATATACTACTTCATTTTTACCATTTATATTATATTTTCCAATTTGAGTTGTATCATAGCTGTAATAATCTGAACTTGTTTGTTTGTCATTTACTGTATCTAATGTAATATCTTCATTTACAATTGCAGTATTATCTGCAGTTTCTCTGTTTTCTTTTACAACATCTATATTATTTGATTGTGTAGAATCTAATTCATGTTCTTCTATATTAATATTGTATGCAGTTCTTGTATTTCGTATATTTGCTTCTATATATGTTTTTTCTCTATCTAATTCGTTAGGTTTTACATATGCTAATTGGAATACTGTTATACTTAAAAATAAACATAGTAAATATCCTGGAATTACTGCTAATGATAAAATAGTTTGTTTTGTTTTCTTATTTTTAAAGAAGTTTATTGCTTTAAAACCAGATATAACCATTACAATAGCAAAAATTATGTATCCCCATAATTTTATTGTAACTCCTGTAAGTCCAGCACCATAAATTTGTGTTGATTCTTCATCTTGAAGTGTTATATTTTTATCTATTCCTAAATCTTGAATTTTAAAAATAATATATACTGCTAAAAATACTATTAATATTTTTATATATTTAAATATTTTATTTACTAAATTACTTTGTTTTAATGTATTTCTATCAATTCCATCAAAACAAACATTAAATGTTACAATATAATAAATTACAGAGTAAACAACTACACCAATTATCATAGACATGATATACATTAATACCGCTTCTATAAATGGCTTTTGGAACAAGAAATAGCCTATGTCTAGTCCAAATATTGGATCTGCTGTTCCAAATTGTGTGTTATTTATAAATAACATCGCTTTTTCTGTAAATAACCCCATAGTAAGTGCACTTACTATAATACCAACTACTAATGCTAATGATTTATTAGGTAATTTAGGCATTGGCTTTTTTTCTGCCTCAAAAAATTTAACTAATTCTTTTTTTATTCCTTTATTTGTTAGGTATATTACTATAAATAGTATTACAAAGTTTACTGCAAATGTTACAGATTTATATGTTAAGTTTTGCCAAAATACTGATGTGTAACTTTCGCCAATTTCTAGTAATTCTAAATATTCTCCTCTTAATCCTATATAGCCTACTATTACTACTAGTGCTAAAAATAATAAGACTAATAACATTCTACGTTTGCTTTTTTTCTCTTTTACATTTTGAGTTTTGTTTTCTGGTTTTTGTTCCATATTTTACCTCCATTATATTATAGCATTTACAAAATCTTCGGAATTGAATTTTTCCATATCATCTATTTGCTCTCCTACCCCTATAAATTTTATAGGTATTTGATTTTCTGCAACAATTCCTATTGCAACTCCACCTTTGGCAGTTCCATCTAATTTTGTTAATACAAGACCTGTAATATCTACAGTTTCTTTAAAAGCTTTTACTTGCAATATAGCATTTTGTCCAGTTGTTCCATCTAATACTAATAAAGTTTCTTTTGATGCATCTGGTAATTCTTTGTTTATAATTTTATTTATTTTTGCAAGCTCATCCATTAAGTATTTTTTATTATGAAGTCTTCCTGCAGTATCACATATTAATACATCTGCTTGTTTTTCTTTTGCTATTTTTATTGCATCAAATACAACAGATGCTGGATCTGAACCCTCTTCTTTTTTTACCATATCACAGCCTACTCTATTTGCCCATATTTCTAATTGCTCTACTGCTGCTGCTCTAAAAGTATCTGCTGCTGCGATAACTACCTTTTTTCCATCTTTTTTTAGTCTATTTGCAATTTTTCCTATTGATGTAGTTTTTCCAACTCCATTTACACCTACTACTAATATTACAGATGGTGTAGTTTCTAGTTTTAATGAATTATCTTCTATGTCTAGCATTTTTTGCATTTCTTCTCTTAATGCTGATTTAACACCTTCTTCATCTTCTATTTTTTCTTTTTTTATTCTATCTCTTAAATTTCCTATTATTTTTAAAGATGTATCCATTCCCACATCTGACATTATTAGTGCTTCTTCTAATTCTTCTAGAAGATCTTCATCTACTTTTCTGAAATGACTAAACACATTATTTATTTTTTCATCAAATGAATTTTTTGTCTTGCTTAATCCTTCTTTTAATTTGTTAAAAAATCCCATAACATCTTCCTTCTTATATTTAATTTTAAATCTACTGTATTGTACCATACTATTTTATAAATTTCCATAAATTCACTCTAAAAAGTATTGCTTTTATCTTTTTTTGAGTATAAAATATCAATGTAATTTCACTTTTATATTAATGTTTATGCCGTTGTAGCTTAGTTGGTAGAGCAGCGGATTCGTAACCCGAAGGTCGGCAGTTCGATTCTGCCCAATGGCACCAAAAAGAGAGAAAGCAATCTCTACAATTGTAGAAAATTGCTTTCTCTTTTTTTACTTAGACATTGCAAGTTCCGCCAGTTTTATGGCATCTTCACGTGTTTTGGCTGAGCACATGAAGCCCGCCGGATGGCAGAAGATTGCTGTCTCAACTCCGGTCACCTTCTGCAGTTCTTCGCTAGGTAATCCTCTCCATTCTCTTGGAAGAGTAATTCTCTGACCTTTTCCGCCTTGTACGTCTGGTACGGCTTTACAAGCCCAGTCCTGACGTAATGTCGGATAGACTGCAAAGCATACTTCGATTGCTTTTGCATTTGGCGAAATAATGGTCTGATCTTCAAACGGCACATAGCCATTTTCAAAGACCATGATACCATTTTTTGATTTTTCGATGGCTTCATCAACCACTTCATATGCATCGGCTCTTGCCACAGCCTCTGCCAAAGCATTTTCGAAAACTGTATCCGCAATTTCGCATGCTTTGTCGAAGCACTCGTCAGAAGATAGTTCTTCATTCCAGTTCGGATTAAACTGAGAAATCATTTTATAGATTCCCAGCTCCTGAACAGGATAATCTGCTCTTGGCATTTTGCCGTTATCTGCTGCGTCAATGCCTTGGATGAGTTCCTCGTTTATAATATGGAAGGCTATAATAGGATTCCTACATTCCTGTATCTCCTTTATAGCCCACCCGAACTCTTTCCAGAGCAAGCCACACGCAGCATATGGCACACCGTTTGACCGGTCCTTCTGTGCCAGGCCGTGGTGGTCATATTCGCCCTGTCCGATGTCAAAAACAATGACATCCTCAGGTAAGTCCTCCGGAACTTTATTTGTCCGAAGAACTCTTACGCCCCCTAACGCCCGATTAAGAATAACCGTTGCGAATACATCGTCTGCATGGAATATGCCAGAATGTGTAACCGCTGTTGCTTCCTCAATTTTGCTTGTTGTGTAGTTTTCTTTCATGTTGTTTTCCTCCTGTTTTCTTTTTGAATCAGTTATGATTGCATTTATATGCCATATATCGTTTCAAGCATCCTTATACAAAAACTAATTCAAAAAATCTTCTACATCGAGTTCCATCTTTTATTATATCATATTTTACATAATTAATCAAAATACGTTATTCTTTGGTATGAGTTT
>CALXPV010000055.1 GCA_944390295.1 uncultured Clostridia bacterium
AAAAACAGTGTTTATGTAACACTGTTTTTTATAGTTTTAGCACCTTCAAAAACTCGCTTTATCTGCCACAGGCAGCGATCGTTTTTTCAGCAGTTAACAGTTCTTGTTGGACTCGGCGAGCCGCGTCCTAAAAACAGTCCTCAGGACTGTTTTTGCCTACACTTCGTTTGGCACGTCCTTTTCGAGTCCTACAAATAAAATGCAAAACAAAAAGTCCATTAAAAAATGGACTTTTTATTTTGGCTCCTCTTGTTGGACTCGAACCAACGACCTATCGGTTAACAGCCGAGCGCTCTACCAACTGAGCTAAAGAGGAATGTCTTTCAACAATGTGTATTATATACTATTAATTTTTTTATTGCAATAGTATTTAAAAAAATTTTTTTCTTGTCTAGTGAATGTGCCGTGAAACTCACTAGACATAAGAAAAAATCTATTTTAAAAATTTCATGACATCTTTTATCATTGTTTTGTTTATATTATCAGTTACTTCAGGGAATAAGCTGTATATTGAACAACCTAGTTTAATTTCTATTTCATTTTGTACAGCAAAAATTGTTTTTAGATTTTTTTCAGAAACATGGCTAATACCATACCTTAGCATACTTTCTGCTCTACGTCTTTCTATTGTGTTTATTCCTGTTGCACTACCCATATTATCTGCAATTTGTAAAATTTTATCATATAAATTAAACTTTGTTTTGTTTATAAAATCTTCTATAAATTTAATTTCTGCTCTAGTTAAATTTGTGTTTCGTTTAGTTAAATTTCCTTTTACAATACTTCTATCATAAAAAGTATGTGTTAAACAAATTCTAGCTTCATCTTCATAACCTAGTTTCATTAAATAATTATACCCATCTATTATATGTCTTATACCAGTATGTTCTTTTTTTCCTCTACCAATATCATGTATTAAACCAAAAACATAGGCTCTTTTAGAATCTAAACCTAAATTTTCTGCCAATCGTTCAGCTACTATTGCAACATTAACAGAATGGCTAACCCATAATTCTTTATTTTTCCTTGGTGCTTCTTCTAACATTTTATATGCTTCTTCTATAGTTAATTCATTTTTTTCTTCCATAAATATTCCTCCACATTTTGCATTATATTATATAAAATTTTTTTATGCAATGACTATATTGTCTTTATATGAAAAAAAATGTATAATGTTCATGAAAATTAATAGTTATAAATGGATTAAATAGGAGGTTATTATGAATATTGGTTTTTATCCAGGAAGTTTTGATCCTTTTACAAATGGACATTTACATGTAGTAAAATCTGCAAGTAAATTATTTGATAAAGTTGTAATTGGAATTGGTATAAATTCAGAAAAACAAAGACGTTTTCCAAAAGAAATTATGGAAGATGCAATAAAAGAATGTTTAATAGAAAATAATCTTTTAAATGTTGAGGTTATTACATATGATAACCTTTCTATTGATGCCGCAATAAAGTGTAATGCAAATTACATAATTAGAGGTCTTAGAAATGATATGGATTACCATTATGAAGAAAATTTTGCACAAATAAACGAAGAACTTGCAAATTTAGATACAATATATATACGTTCTGGTAAATTTGGATTTATTAGTTCTACAATGATTATGGATTTGATAAATAACAAAAGAGATATTTCAAATTATGTTCCAAGAACAATTATAAATAAAATAATAAAATAATACTAAAGAAAAAACGCTATTTATTAGCGCTTTTTCTGATATAAGATAATTTTAATCATATTACACAGAAATTTTTTTTAAAAATATGCAATAAAATAAAATGCTTGTGCATTTATATAGTGAAAGGGGAAAATATGAATTCAAAAATGTTGGTACCAAATATTAATGAATCTCAAAAATCCTTATTAGAAAAACATATGGCAAATATTGCTTTAGGAGATAAGGAAGCTTTAGCAGATTTATATAAACTTACAAAATCAGCAGTATATGGTTTTGCATTATCAATATTAAAAAATACACATGAAGCTGAAGATGTATTACAAGAAGTTTATATAAAAGTATATGAGAATGCACTTTCTTATAAATCTAATGAAAAGCCATTGTCTTGGATTTTAACAATAACAAAAAATTTATCTTTAATGAAAATAAGAAAAAATAAAAATCATATGGATGTAGATGAATTAAAAGAGATTCTAGCAGATAATAAAGGAATTAATGAAATAGAAAATCAGTTACTAGTAAATACAGTATTTAGCTATATTACTGATGAAGAAAGAAATATATTAATTTTACATTCAGTATCTGGTTTAAAACATAGAGAAATAGCTAAAATGCTAGAATTACCATTAGCTACTGTTTTATCTAAATATAACAGAGCAATTAAAAAAATAAAAAGAAAGATGGGTGAGGAAAAAAAATGAGAAAGAAAGAAATTAATAAAAGATTAAATCAAATAGTTTCAGATAATGTTCCAGATGTGTTAGACAATATCCTTGCCCAGTGTGATAAAAGGGAGGGAATAGAAGTTATGAAACAAAATAATGAAGTAAAAAAAGAAAAGGTAGTAGAAAAGAAAAAATTAAAAATAAATTTCCTAAATTATAAACTGGCTGGGGCATTAGCTGCATTTGTGATTTGTTTATTTGGAGTATTAGGATTTAACCAATATCATAAAGTTACTACTACAGTAGACTCTATAATTGATTTTGATGTAAATCCAAGTGTTGAGATAAAAACAAATGCACAAGAAAAAATAATAGAAGCGAATGCATTAAATGATGATGGTAAGAAAATTCTTGAAGGAATGGATTTAGAAAAAGTTGATTTAGATGTTGGTGTAAACGCGATTGTAGGTTCAATGCTTAAAAATGGATATATAACAGAAATTCAAAACTCTATATTAGTATCTGTAAAAAATGATGATGAACAAAAAGCAAAAGATTTAGAAACAAGATTATCTAACGAGATTAATGAATATTTAAATTCTCAAAACATACAAGGAGCTGTGTTAGCACAGATGTATGGTGATGATGATGCTATAGAAAAATTGGCATATGAAAATAATATTTCAGAAGGTAAAGCTAACTTAATAAATAAAGTACTAGCAACAGGTCTAAAAGATGCTAAAGGGAATGCATATACATTTGAAAATTTATCAAAATTATCAATAAATGAATTAAATGTTCTACTAAATTCTAAAAATGTAGAATTAGCAGAAGTATCTTCTACTGGTAATTCAAATAAATCAGCATATATAGGAGAAGAAAAAGCAAAAGAAATAGCATTTAAAAAGGCTGGAGTATCTTCTAAAAATGCAAAAAATGTACAAGTAGAGCTAGATAGCGAAAACGGAGTTTTATATTACGAAGTAGATTTTGATGCAGGTAAAAACGAATATGAATATGAAATTAATGCAACAGATGGAAAAATTATTACATCTTCAGTAGAACGTAATGATGATTATAATAAAAAGTCAAATACTTCTAGCAGTAAAAAAACTAATGTAAAAGATGATGATGATGATGATGACAGATATGATAGAGATGATGATAATGATATAGACGATAAATATGACGACGATGACGATAAAGATGATAGAGACGATAATGATAATGACGATGACGACGATGATGATGATAGAGATGATAATGATAATGACGATGACGACGATGATGATGATAGAGATGACGATAATGACTAATAAAACAACTTAAAAAGTACAATACTCAGGAAGGGTATTGTACTTTTTTTGCTTTTTTAGTGTATAATATAAAAAGTATAAAAAGAAAGGAAAAAATAAGATGAAAAGAAATTTAGATTATTTAAAGGGATTATATATAGCTCATAGAGGATTATATAATAATGAGAAAGGAATTCCAGAAAATTCTTTAAAAGCTTTTAAAGAGGCACTAGAAAGAAATATTATAATAGAATTTGATGTACATTTATTAAAAGATGGAAATATAGTTATAATGCATGATGATAATTTAAAAAGAATGACAGGTTATGACAAAGATTTAAAAGATTGTACATACGAAGAAATTAGTAAATTAAGATTACTAGATACAGATGAAAAAATTCCATTATTAGAAGAGGCATTAGAATTAGTAAATGGAAAAGTAATGTTAGATATTGAGCTTAAATATGATGTAGAAGTAGGAAAATTAGAAAATGAACTTTGCCAATATTTAGATAAATATGAAGGAAAATTTATTGTAAAATCATTCAGAACAAATACTGTTAAATGGCTTAAAGAAAATAGACCAGAATATATCGTGGGGCAATTAGCTACATATAAAGATGAAGAGATAAGAAATAAAGAATTGTGTTTAAAAGGAAATATTTGTGAGGCGAATCCAGACTTTATAGCATATGACATAAGAACATTACCAAATAATGAAGTGGCAGAATGCAGAAAAAATGGTTTTCCAATACTTATTTGGACAGTAAAAACTAAAGAAGATTTAGAAAAAGCGAAATTATATGGTGATACTTTTATTTCTGAATATGAGGTGTTATTAAATTTATAATAGATAAATTTAATAAGGAGGTATATATGAAATCTTTAAAAGAATTGTATAAAATAGGAAATGGTCCATCTAGTTCACATACAATGGGACCTAAAAAAGCAGCATTATTATTAAAGGAACAATATCCAGATGCAGATTTATATAAAATTATATTATATGGATCATTAGCTTTTACTGGAAAAGGACATTTAACAGATAAAATAATTGATGAAGCATTAAAACCAAGTAATGTAGAAATTATATTTAATAAAGAAGAAAAAGAACTAAAACATCCAAATACAATGGATTTAATTGCATTTAAAGAGGGGAAAGAACTTGGAAAATTTAGAGTATATTCCATTGGTGGTGGAAGTATTCAAATAGAAGGTAAAGATTTTCAAGATGAAAAAGATATTTACCAATTTACTACATTTACAGATATAAAAAATAATTGTGAAGATTTATTAAAATATGTATATTCACAAGAAGATAATGATATAAAAGAATATATAAAACAAGTTTGGGATACTATGAAAAATGGAATAGAAATAGGTCTTAAAGAAGAAGGAATAATTCCAGGAAGATTAGAAATACCTAAAAAAGCTAAAAATTTATATGAAGAAAATATAGAAAATGAAACTGCTGAATTAAAAAGAACAAGACTGTTAACAGCATATGCATATGCAACAAGTGAACAAAATGCCTCAGGAGGAATTATAGTAACAGCACCAACTTGTGGCGCTTCAGGAGTTTTACCTGCAGTATTATATTATTTATATAAAGAAGAAAATATTCCAGAAGATAAAATAATAGAAGGTTTAGCTGTTGCAGGATTAATTGGAAATCTAGTAAAAACTAATGCATCAATTAGTGGTGCAGAGTGTGGATGTCAAGCAGAGATTGGAACAGCTTGTTCTATGGCAGCAGCAGGCTATGCATATATAAAAGGATTTTCAACAGATGTTATAGAAAGTGCTGCAGAAATTGCAATGGAACATCACCTAGGATTAACTTGTGATCCTATATATGGATATGTACAAATTCCTTGCATAGAAAGAAATGCAGTAGCAGCAATTAGAGCAATTGATTCTGCTAATATTGCATCACTTTTATATAAAGATAGTAAAATTTCATTTGACCTAGTAGTGGAAACAATGTATGAAACGGGAAAAGATTTAAGCGGACACTACAGAGAAACAAGTAAAGGTGGTTTGGCTAAAAAATATTGTAGAAATAAATTTTATAATGATAATTTATCAGAGGAATAAAATAAAGAAAATGCAGATATAAATCTAGGTTATATCTGTATTATTAATATGTATTTTACATAAATCAAAAAAGCGAATATAATATAAAAAGTAAAAGAATAATAAAATAAATAAAGGAGATAGAAGATGAAAATTTATGTAACAAGACATGGACAAACCGATTGGAATTTAGAGGGAAAAACACAAGGAAGAGTAGATATTGAGCTAAATGAAGTTGGAATAAAACAAGCTAAGCAAACTAAAGAAAAATTAAAAAATATAGATATAGATTTAATAATATGTTCTCCTCTAAAAAGAGCAAAAAAGACAGCTGAAATAATTAATGAGGGAAGAAATATTCCAATTATATATGATGAAGAAATAATGGAAAGAGACTTTGGAGAATTTGAAGGTGAAAAAATAAAATTTGATGAATTTTGGGATTATAATCTAAAACCAAAATATCAGAGAGCAGAAACAATCAAAGAGATTATAGATAGAATTTCAATTTTTTTAGATAGAATAAAAGAAGAATATAAAGATAAAAATATTTTATTAGTAACACATGGTGGTGTGAGCATCGCAATAAATTGTTATTTTAATGGAATTCCAAGCGATGGTAAACTTATAAATTATTGCCTAGATAATTGCGAAGTACAAGAATTTGAAATATAGATATATATTGTGATATAATATCTTCGTTTAACATAAGCAAAATAGCAGGAGGTAGAAAAATGGAAACACTGAAAACATTAAAAAACCGGTGGAAAGACAGGCGTGAGCTAAAAAAAGTAAGCAGAGTTTTCAAAATGTGGTATGGTGTAACAACTAATATCATGTGTGCATCATATTTACCGGAAGATGTTACAGGAGCAATGTTCAACGTGTTGTTAGCAGATATTAAGGAATTTATACAAACAGAACTAAAATATGTTCTAGTAGAAAGCGAAGAAAATGCTAAAATTGCGGCAATTATGTTTGAACAATATGATGAAAACCTAGTACAAGGATTTCAGCTTTTTGTAAAACAAGGTGATGAATGGTTTACCAGAGTGGGTAGAGAGCAGACATTAAAGAAAGTTGAGAAAATTCAACTAACTGAACAGGATGAATACAATTCAATTTTTCTAGAGTGGATAGAAAAGGTAGATAAAACTATTACAAATATTCACATACTAGGAAAATTACCTATAAAAACTGTTAAACCAAGGAAAACAAAGACTTTATATTTTGCTTAACACAGAATTGAAAGTGGCAGGAAAGTTATATTAGACTTCCTGCTATTTTCTTGGGATTAAATACATGAAAAGATAGATTAATTTTGACAAATTTAAATAATATATGTAATATTAATTTGAAAAGGAGGCAAAAATGAATATTGGAATAGATGTTGATGCAGTATTATTAGATTGGGAAAAAGGATTACTTACAATGGCTGAAATATTTGATATAGATGAATGTAGAGGAAATGGAAAAGTAAATAAAACATATTTTATACAAAATCAATATGATTGGACAGAAGAAGAAAAACAACAATTTGTAAAAAAATATTTCTTAATTTTATCTAAAAAAGCGAATATAATGTTAGGAGCTAAAGAAGTTATACAAAAACTTCATGAGATGGGACATAAATTAATTATTATATCAACAAGAGGAACAGAAACAAATGAGATGATAGATATAGTAATTAATAAATTTAAAGAAGAAAATTTAGAATTTGACAAATATTTTTGGAAAGAAAATAATAAACTAAAAATATGTAAAGATGAGAATATAGATATTATGATTGATGACAGTCCATCTACATGTAAGAAGATGGAAGATAATAAAATAAAAACAATATATTTTAGAGGAATAAGAGGACCAAAATTAGAAGAAAGTGAATATTTAAAAGAAGTAAATAATTGGGGCCGGAGTGTATAGAATCTTAAAAGAGGTGTAAATTATGGATTTATCAAGAAATACATATTTAGAAGTTGATTTAGAGAAAATTAAGAATAATGTAAAAAATATTATATCTAAATTTCCAGAATATAAATATCATTTTGGAGTTGTAAAAGCTAATTGCTATGGTATAGATAATGATGATTTAAAAGTTACAGAAGCTATAATTGATGGTGGATGTAACTATCTAGCAGTAGCGACTTTAGAAGAGGCAATAAGGGTAAGAGAAAAATTTAAGGATATTCCAATTATAGTGTTAGGACATATAAACAAAGCACACTTAAAAGATGCCATTGAATATAATATAACAGTAACTATTCATTCAGAAGAAAGTTTAGAAGAAATAATAAATCAAAATTTAAATGGATTAAAAGCACATATAAAAATAAATACAGGAATGAATAGATTAGGAATAAATAAAAACTTAAAAGATTTATATGAAAAATGTATTAGCAACAATATAGAGATTGAAGGAATTTTTTCACATATATATAATGCATCAAATGAAGAAGATTATAATAAACAAATAGAAATTTTTGAAAAATTATTAAAAGAAATTGATATTTCTAAAATTAAAATTATTCATATTTCAGCAAGTGAAGCATTAACAAACTATAAAAAAATAGAGGAAGCAAATGGTTGTAGATTAGGAATAATTATGTATGGTTTTTCCGAAAAAGTAGAGTTAGAATCACCAGTAAAATTAATTAGTGAAATAGTACAAATTCATGATTTAAAGAAAGGTGAAGTTGTGCGGATACAATGGTATTTTTAAAGCTGAAAGAGATACTAAAATTGGAGTTGTACCAATTGGATATGCAGATGGAATAATTAGAAAAAATACAGGAAGACATGTATATATAAAAGATAAAAAGTATAAAATTGTAGGAAATATATGTATGGATATGCTATTTGTAGAAATAGATGAAAATGTAAATTTATATGATAAAGTAGAAGTTTTAAAAGATAATAAACATATAGAAGAAACAGCTAAATATTTAGAAACAATACCATATGAAATATTATGTGAGATAGGTGTTAGAGTTCCAAGAATTTACAAAAATCAGAAAAGCTATTGACAAAAGGATAAAAAAGTAGTATGCTATTACACAATTAAAAAAGGAGAGCTTTTTATGAGAAATATATTAAACAATAAAGGATTAAATCATCATCACAGGTAAGCTTGTGTCTATATAAGGCACAGGCTTTAACTGCTTGTGCCTTTATTGTTTTTTAAGAAGACCTTAAAGGTACTATAAATGTATCTTTAAGGTCTTTTTTTGTACCACATGAAAATTAATTTTCATGTGATACAAAAAATATTATTTCACAGAAAATTTCTAAGAAATTTTCGCGAACGAACAAAAACGCGGACTTTACACTATTCTAAATAAAAGCAAAGTCAGTATGTCCGCTTTTGTTCTAAATACTTGTTAAAATTGGTCGCGACATTTTAACAGATAGGCTCTTAAAAAATTAGATTGTTTTTACAATCATAAATCTAAAGGTGTTAAACCTTAAAAAAATTAAAGTTGGAGGTAAAAATTATGAATAAGAAAGTTTTAATTATTATAGGAGTGATATTACTAATTGTAATTATAGGAGTTGCAGTTGCATTTAATCAAAATACTAAAGAAGATGACAACACATTTGTATTGGGGATGGATGATAGTTTTCCACCAATGGGATACAGAAATGAAAATAATGAATTAGTAGGTTTTGATATAGATCTAGCTCAAGAGGTATGTAACAAATTGGGAATGAAATTAGAAGTTCAAACAATATCTTGGGCAGCTAAAGAACAAGAACTAGATTCAGGAAATATTGATTGTTTATGGAATGGATTTGGATACACAGAAGAAAGAAATGAAGCAATGACATTAAGTAATCCATATGTTAAAGATAAATCAATGTTTGTTGTAAAAGGAAA
>CALXPV010000056.1 GCA_944390295.1 uncultured Clostridia bacterium
TTATATATTTAGTGCTTTTGTTTTTCTATATTTATTTTAAATCTTTTATTTTTTCCCCAGAATATTTAACTCATATAAACTAAAAGCGAAACGAACTCTTAAATAAGTTCGTTTCGTTATTATTATATGCCTAAGCTACTTCATCTTTTGAAGTATTTATTTTTAATAATTTAAATATTTCAACTACAACAATTGGTGCTAATACTAGTAGCACAGTTTCTATTAAGTTTCCAATTGGTAGAATTGGAATACTGAATAAATGTCTTAATGCAGGTATAAATAATATAGCTAACATTAATAATGCTGAACCGCCAATTGCAAGTAATAACATTTTATTGTTAAATGGATGTGTTTTAAATAATGATTTCTTATTATTTCTAATATTAAATACATGTACAAGTTCTGAGAATGCTAATACTATAAACGCCATGGCTTGTCCTATTTCTACTTTTATTTCTTGTTTTTCTACATATTCTGCACCATTTGCTAATGCCTCATCTATGTTTTCAATCTCTTCTACAGAATATAATTTATTATCCATCTTAACCATTTCTGGTAGATTTTCATCTGGTGTAGCAACACCAATTATAAATGCTGCAAGTGTAAGTAAACCTATCATTATACCTTGGTATACTACTCTAAAACTCATGCCTTTTGTAAATATACCTTTTTGTTTTTTAGGTTTTCTTTTCATAACATCATCTTCTGCTGGATCTACAGCTAGCGCCAATGCTGGAAGTGAATCTGTTACTAAATTTACCCATAGTATATGAATTGGAAGTAAAATTTCTATTAAATTTACATCTATTCCAAAAGTACTACTAATCCATGGAGTAATTAATATTGCTATAAATAATGCTATGATTTCACCAACATTACTTGAAAGTAAAAATTGAATAGCTTTTAATATATTATCATAAATACGTCTACCTTCTTCTACTGAAGATACTATTGTTGCAAAATTATCATCTGTTAAAATTACATCTGCAGCTTCCTTAGATACATCTGTACCAACTATTCCCATTGCACATCCAATATCTGCCGTTTTTAATGCTGGAGCATCATTTACACCATCACCAGTCATAGCAACAACTTCTCCGTTTGCTTGCCAAGCTTTTACAATTCTAACTTTATGTTCTGGTGAAACTCTAGCATAAACTGAGTATTTTCTTATATTTTTTGTTAAATCTTCATCAGACATTTCTTCAAGTTCTGCACCAGTTAACGCTTCATCATCGTTTTCTAGTATTCCTAAAGCTTTAGCTATTGCCACAGCAGTAATTTTATGATCACCTGTGATCATTACTGTTTTTATTCCTGCTGTCTTACATTTTTCTACAGCTGCTTTTACTTCTTCTCTTGGTGGATCTATCATGCCAACCATACCAACAAATGTTAAATCTTGCTCTATGTTTTTCATTTCTTCATCTGTTGGTTCATGATCTAATTCTTTATATGCCATAGCTAATACTCTTAAAGCATCTTTAGCCATTTCCATATTAAATTTTTCAATTTCTGGTTTGTAGTTTTCTAAATCTGTTTTTATTTCACCATTTATTTCGTAAGAATTACATTTTGCAAGTAATTCGTCTATTCCACCTTTTGTGTAAGCTATATATTTATCTCCAACTTTATTTACTGTTGTCATTAATTTTCTATCTGAATCAAATGGATATTCTTTTACTCTTGGTAATTTTAAAACATCATCTAACTCAAAATTAATTTTCATTCCTAAATCTATTAAAGCTGTTTCTGTAGGATCTCCTGTTAATGTATTATTTTCACCAATTTTTGTATCATTACATAATGAGCAAACATACATTAATTTTTTGCCTTCATTACTTAAATCTTTAATATCTTCTACATTAATTAATTTGCTATTTGTAAATACTTTTTGTACAGTCATTTTGTTTTGTGTTAAAGTTCCTGTTTTATCAGAACAAATAACTGTTGCACTACCTAATGTTTCTACAGCTGGTAATTTCTTTATAATAGCATTTTTCTTTACCATTCTTTGAACACCAATTGCTAAAACAATTGTAGATACTGCTGCTAATCCCTCTGGTATTGCTGCAACTGCTAAGCTTACAGCTGTCATAAACATATCTATTACATCTTTACCATAAGCAATTCCTATGGCAAAAATCACAATACATATCGCTAATGCTGCTATTCCTAATGTTTTTCCTAATTTATTTAATTTTATTTGTAATGGTGTTGCAGTTCCTTCTGTATCATTTATAATTTTAGCAATTTTTCCAACTTCTGTATTCATTCCTGTTTCTACAACAACACCTTTTCCTCTTCCATATGTTATTAATGAAGAAGAAAATAACATATTGGCTCTATCTCCAATTCCAACTTTTTCGTCAGCTATAACTTCATCATTTTTATCTACAGGTACGGATTCTCCTGTTAATGAAGCTTCTTGAGATTTCAAATTAACACTTTCTATTATTCTTAAATCTGCTGGTACATAATCTCCGGTATCTAGTACAACAACATCTCCTGGTACTAATTCTTTAGATTGTACTACTTCTACTTTTCCATTACGAAGAACTTTAGATGCATGTGCACTTAGTTTTTGTAAAGCTTCTAATGATTTTTCAGCTTTGTTTTCTTGTACAACACCAATTATTGCATTTAATATAACAACTATTAATATAATTATTGTATCTGTAATTCCTTCACCTTCTGCAACTCCAACGACTCCAGATACTACAGCTGCAACAATTAATACAATAATCATAAAATCCTTAAATTGTTCTAAAAATTTTACAAATAAAGATTTTTTCTTTTTTTGTTGTAATTCGTTTGCACCATACTTTTCGCGATTTTGCTTAACTTGCTCGCTACTTAGACCTTTTTCTAAATCAACTCCTAATTCTTTTTTTATCTCGTCTTTGCTTTTGTTATACCATTCCACTTTCATCTCTCCTTTTTAATTTTGTGACGGACACATCTCGTTTCGTGAGAACTTTTCTCTATTTGTCTAATTTAACTATATGTATCTAAGTTCTCGAAGAAGCGTAAAGATTTGTCATCGCGAAAATTGCATAGCAATTTTCTGTGCAATGTTGTTTTTTATTGAATATGAAAAATAAATTTTTCATATTCAATAAAAAAGTCTTTTCATCTTTACTGATTAGTGTTACCGGAATACAATTATTTTTTCATTTTCAAACAAAAAAAGACTCTTAAAAGACTTTTTTAGTCTTTTAAAAGTCTTGCTTACCGTTTAGGTTACTAACCAGAATATTTCGAGACTGTTGATTAGTAGTTTTTAAGCTACTCCCTTTTAAAGTGTTTTAATTTTATCATTTTATAAAAATATTTTCAACTATTTTGCATATAAAATTAATCTTTTTGATCCATTTTTTGAACATGTTGCTAATGTTAGTTCTGGCTCTCCTTTTGTATCTCTAAAATAATAGCTTGTATCTTTTGGTGATGTTTCAAACTTTTTATAAATTTCATATTCTACAGTTACACCATATACATCTGTTATATATATTTTATCACCTTTTTTTAAATTTTTGTTTTTAGAAAAAAATAGTCTATTTAAGTAATTGTGCCCAGCCAAGACCGTATTACCAGGTTCATTTGGTCCAGGTCCATACTCTAAGCATATTCCTTTTTCTAGTGCATTTCTAGAGTAATCAGCAATTATAGGATATTTTATTCCAGTCTTAGGAATTCTTATATACCCACAAATATCATAGCTATAATACTTTTTAGTTGATTTTTTCTTTTTTTTGGATCTACTACTAGAAACTTTAGAACTTTTACTAGAACCACTAGTATTATCAGTTGTTGTTTGGTTTGTATCCACATTTTCATCTGTTATTATTTCCGAATCTATTATATTCATTTCATCTTCGAATTCTGATATAAATTCTTCTGATTCATTATTAATCATTTTGGCAGAAATAAAGTCATATATTGCATACCCCGCAATACCAATCAATATTATTCCCATAATTACTAAGAATCCTGTTAATATTTTATTATAAGTATTCTTTGCAGACATTCTTACCTCCATTATTATATATGTATAAATATTCCAACTTAATAGTCGCCGAATATTAAATATTTGGCGACTTAAGTTTATATTATATTTTATTTTGCAAGTTTTGCCCATATTATAATTCTTGCTTTACTATCATCTGTACATGTTGTTAATGATATTTCTGGTTTTCCAGCAGTATCTCTATCCATATAATCAGCATCTTCTGGAGTTGTCTGATATTTATTATAAACAACATATTTTAATCTTTTTCCACTATTATCTGTTACGTAAATTGTATCTCCATTCTCTATTTTATAATTATCAGAGAAGAATTTTCCATTTCTATAGTTATGTCCAGCAATTACAGTATTACCAACTTCGTTTGGTCCAGGACCATATTGTAATATACAAGATGTATTTAATGCTTTAGTTGTTCTAGCATCTAATATTGGAAGATCTACACCTGTTTTTGGAATTTCTATTGTACCTAGAACAGCAAAACCTTTATATTTCTTAACTGTATTAGAAGTAGTTCCGTCTCCACTTCCTACTTGTGCTATATTAGTAATAAGGTTAAAATCTCCTGTTATATTGTTATTATTATCATCTGCTTGTATACCTAATGTATTTCTATAATCTGCCATGAATTCATCTTTATCTTTATCTGAAAAATATCCTGTAAATACCTGATATCCAAAAAACGCTAATAATCCGACAATTCCAATAATTACAATAACTAATAGTATTGTTAATAGTTTACTATATTTACTATCTATAAACATAACTTTACCTCCATACGTTTTATCTAAAGTATATTATACCATATTTTCTCTTTTTTTCATAGACTTTATGTGAATTTTGTATATTTGTTAACACATTTTTGTTCCTAATTTTTTTCCACCTATTAAATGAAAATGTATATGTTTAACCTCTTGTCCACCATCTTCTTTGCAATTATTTATTATTCTAAAACCTGTTTCGCTTATTCCTTGTTCTTTCGCAATTTTATTTATTACAACATGAATTTTAGCAATTATTTCAGCTTCATTTTCTGGCAGTTCAGTAATATCATTGTAATGTTTTTTGGGTATTACTAATATGTGAACTGGTGCTATTGGGTTAATATCTTTAAATGCTAATATTTCATCATCTTCATATACAACTGTTGATGGTATTTCTTTATTCACTATTTTACAAAATAAACATTCTTTCATTTTTTACCTCCATAGGGATTGGGGGACGGTCCTTAAATCCCTATATTTATATTTTTTATATAATAGGGATTTAAGGACCGTCCCTAGATCCCTATTATTTTATTAATACAGCTTTAATTCTTCTAACTCCTGATGAGCTTGATTCTTCTTTTTTTATTTTAAATCTTCCTAGTTCTCCTGTATGTGTTACATGAGGACCTCCACAGATTTCTTTACTAAAGTTGCCGATTGTATATACTTTTACTCTATCTCCATATTTATTTGTAAATAATCCTATTGCTCCAGAATTCTTTGCTTCATCATAGCTCATTTCTTCACATGTAACTGGTAAATCTTCTTGAATTTTTTCATTTACCAAGTCTTCAACTTTTTGAATTTCCTCTTTAGTCATTTTTTGAGGATGTGTAAAGTCAAATCTTAATCTTTCTGTTGTAATATTTGACCCACTTTGTTTTACATGTTCTCCTAATATTTCTCTTAAAGCTTCATGTAAAAGGTGTGTTGCTGTATGATATGCAGTTGTTGTTTCATTTTGTTCTGCAAGACCACCTTTGAATTTTTGTTCACTACCTTGTCTTGATTTTTCTTGGTGCTCTTTAAACAATTTATTAAAGCCTTCCATATCAACTTTTATATTATTTTCTTCTGCTAATTCCTCTGTTACTTCTGGTGGAAATCCATATGTATCATATAATTTGAATACTGTTTCAGAATCTATACTATCTTTTCCTTCCTCTTTTGCCTTATTAGCTGCCTTAAAGAATTCTCTTTCTCCATGTTCTAATGTTTTTACAAATTTGCTTTGTTCTTCTAATATCACTTGTTTTATTGTTTCTTTATTTTTTAGAAGTTCTGGATACATTTCTTTTAAATTTTCAATATTTAAATTAATTAAATTTTCTGTTTCAGCTAAGCTTATTTGTAATTTATTTAAATGTCTAATCATTCTTCTTATTAATCTTCTTAAAATATATCCTCTATCTATATTACTTGGTCTACCACCATCTGCAATTATCATCATGCTTGCTCTTAAATGTTCAGCTACTATTCTTCTGCTTTGAACATTATCTACATTTTGTAATTCTTCTAGCTTTTCCATAACTGGAGCAAATAATTCTGTTTCAAATGGTGTTTCTTTTCCTTGTAATAACATTGTCATTCTTTCAAGTCCAAGACCTGTATCTACATTATGTTGTTTTAATTCTGTTAATTTTCCATCTTTATGTTTAAAATATTTCATAAATACATTATTCCAAATTTCAACATATTTACCACAATCACAATCTGGATTACATCCTTCTGAACATTTTGGTTTTCCAGTATCATAGAACATTTCTGTATCTGGTCCACAAGGTCCATCTTCTCCTGCAATCCACCAGTTTTCTTTTAAGAAATATATTCTTTCTTTTGGGATTCCTACTTCTTCCCAAACTTTTGCAGCTTCATCATCTCTTGGAGCATCTTCATTTCCTGCAAAACATGTTACAGATAATTTTTCTACTGGAATATTTAATTCCTTTGTTAAAAATTCAAAACTCATTTTTATTGATTCTTCTTTAAAATATGCTCCTAAAGACCAGTTACCAAGCATTTCAAAATATGTTAAATGTCTATTATCCCCAACTTCATCTATATCGCTTGTTCTTAAACATTTTTGAAAATCGACTAGTTTATTACCTTCTGGATGTTTCTCCCCTAAGAAATATGGTTCTAATTGTTGCATACCTGCAATATTAAATAATACAGAAGTATCATTAATTGGTATTAATGGTGCACCTGGTATTATTTTATGGTCGTGATTTTTAAAATAATTTAAAAATTTGTTTCTAATTTCTATAGCTTTCATTTTCATTTCTCCCATCTATTTTTTACGCAGTTAAATTATATTATATTATGCGCAAAATTGCAATATTTCAAATTTTTATATACTAGGAAATTTTATATTTGTTTTTTTATGTATAATTTAATTTTTTCTAGAAATACTAATTTTAGACAAATTAAATTGCAGTTGGAATATTTTATTCCACTTTGACAATTATAATTTTATACCATAAATATAGTTGTTATATTAAAAGGAGGAAATTATGAAGGCAACAGGAGTAGTAAGAAGAATTGACGACTTAGGAAGAGTTGTTATTCCAAAAGAAATAAGAAAAACCTTAAGAATAAAAGAACGGTGATCCTTTAGAAATATTTACAGATAAAGAAGGAGAAATTATATTAAAAAAATATTCTCCTATTGGTGAATTATCCGAATTTGCCACAGGTTATGCAGAAACTTTAGCTAAAACTACTGGGCATATTGCATGTATTACAGATAAAGATTCTGTAATTGCTGTAGCAGGTGGTTCTAAAAAAGAATATTTAGAACAAGACTTAAGTAAGGAATTAGAACAATTAATGGAAGATAAAGAAGTTTATACAAGTAATAAAAATAATAATTTATCTATTCCAATTACTAAAAATGAAAAAAATGATAAAAAGTTTAATTCACAAGTTGTATATCCAATAATTTCTAATGGAGATTCTATTGGAACAGTTATTTTACTTTCTAAAGAAGCTTCTACTAAAATGAGTGATGTAGAAACAAAGGTTGCACAATCTGCAGCAAGCTTTTTAGGTAGTCAAATGGAAATTTAATTAAGTAAAAGCAACAATGACGGAGTAAATATATTACCCCGTCATTTATTAATCTTTAGCAATTGTTAAAACTCCCACCTTTATTGCTCCGTTTTCTTTTAATATCCTACTACATTCATTTGTCGTATTTCCAGTTGTAAAAATATCATCAAATAATAAAATCTTTTTATTTTGTATTTTTTTTATGTTTTTTATCTCATATGCATTTTTTATATTATTTGCTCTGTCTATTTTATTTAAGCTACTCTGTGGTTTTATATTTTTCTTTTTTATTAATACATCATTTAAAATTTTAATATGCTGTTTTTTATTTAATTCCTTTAAAATTAAATAAGTTTGATTATATCCTCTCTTATTATATCTATATTTATGTAATGGTATTGGTATTATATAATCATATTTTTGAATATAATTCTTAATTTTAATATTATAATTTATAATGCCAGCAAAAAATTTATACAAATAAGACTGGTCACGGAATTTATACGCTTTAATTTTTTCCTTTATTATCCCTTCATATTTAAATAAATACATATGCTCATCATAATAAATTCCATTAACTTCTAAAAAACACTTTCTATTAGAAAACGTTATTTTATCAAGTTTTAATTTACAATGCTTACAAATCGGCTCTTTTGATATTTTTTCACATATACCACATGTTTGTGGATACAAAAAATTGAGGACATTTTCTAAAAAGTTCATTTTACCTCCTCGTATAATGAACATATAGTCAATTATATATTTTTTTATATATTAAAATTTTATATAATATCTATATA
>CALXPV010000057.1 GCA_944390295.1 uncultured Clostridia bacterium
TATCCCTTTTTCCGTGCATATTATATAATAAATGTAAGTATATTGCAAGGAAAAAGGCGACCTTATGTCGCCTTTTACTATATTGCTTCTGCTTTTTCCTCTTCTTCTACAACATTTGGATTTTCCAAATAATATTTCATTCGTCTATATGCTTTGTTCTTCATATTTTCTATTCTGTCCAATTTATTTTGTATACTTAAATCTGGATAGATTGGTTCTAAAACAAAATGTGTAATTACTGGTTTCTTTTTAAAATATTTATAAATTCCTTCTGGTTTACTAGTTACAAGCACTGTTGGCACTACTGGTACATTATTTTCTACTGCAAATACAAATGCCCCTTTCTTAAAATCCATTAAATTTTGGTTATATACTTTAAGTTCCCCTTCTGGATATATATGCACTGTTTCTCCATCTTGTAATAATTTAGAAACATATTCATAAAAATACTTTTTCCTCTTTATATCAGTTGGTATTGGAATTGCTTTTAGCAATTTTATTAAAAATCCAGCTACTGGAATTTTAAAATTAGATTCTAATGTTACAAATCGCACAAAGTCCGGAAAATTCATTAATCCATTCATAGTACAGTCTAAATAATGCATATGGTTTGATATAGTTACTTTTCCACCTTGTACCTTTTTTAAATTTTCTCTTCCTATAATTTTATATCCTAAAAACACTTTATTTACGATAGTTAATATAGGTCCGCCAATTAAATAATATACAGTATTCGATATAAAATTAAATACCATATTCTTTAATTTCATCTTTAAACATCTCCTCAATTTTCTCCATACTTTTTTCTATTCTATATTTTTCAGCACTTTCACTATAAACCTTTCTCATTTTCTCTAGTTCTTCTTTGTCATCAAGCCACATATCAATTTTCTTTGCTAAATCATCACTATTTCCAGCTTCAAACAATAAATCTTGACGTTTTTCTCCTGATAATCTTCCTACCATTGTTATATAAATTTTATCATGTTTTGTTTTAGGTATATACTTAAATTTATCTTCTCCTTCTGTTCCAGTTGTTAATATTTTTACATCATGACCTCTTTTTTTTTAATCCTTCTGCAAAACGCCTCGCAGAAATCGTAGTACCATTATTAGCATTTTCATACTGGTCCATAACTAGTAATATTTTCATAAAAACTTCCACCTCATTGATATAGATTTTCTATTTTAATATAAGAATATACTTTTTTATTAAGCATCTTGTTTATTACCTCTGAGTTCTTTTCTTTTATAGCATTTCTTACTTCTGTAGAATTATATGTATATAAATTGTTATTTTCAAGTGTAAATATATTTTTACTATATTTATTTAGCAAATTGTCATTTTCTATTATATTGCTTATTTTTTTACCTCTTTCAATTACAATAAATTTATTTCCATTTAGGCAATTTTCTGGATTCTGCCAAGAAGATAATTTTTCTAAATTATCTCCTCCCATAATAAAATATCTATCTACATTTTTATATTCATTATTTATTAATTCTAATGCTTCTGATGTATTTAAATTTTTATTCATATTAAATTCTATTGGTAGTACATCAATCTTATCACTTGAGATTAATTTAAGCATTTTAAATCTTTCTTTTTCGTCTACTAAATCTTTTTTATTATAAAAATTTCCAACTGGTACAAAATATACTTTATCTAAATTATATTTTTCTGCTATTTCCAAAGCTAATTTTTCATGAGCAATAGTTGGTGGATTAAATGCTCCGCCAAAAAAGCCATATTTTTTCATTTTTTCCTCCATTATCTGCTAATTTATTACTGTAAGTACTATAATTACTATTAAATATATTATAAAAGTCATTTTATATAAATTAATTAATGCTAAATATTCATTCATTAAAGCATCTAAGTAATAGTACCATCTGGTTGATGCAGAAATTCCATCTGCTTTAATTCCTGCTTTTTTAGAATAAATTTTAGATCTTAATATATGAAAATTATTAGTTACAAATGCAATGTTTTCTGATATTTTTAATTCATCTAACTTTTTCTTAGAAAATTTAAAATTCTCTAAAGTATTTTTAGAATTATTTTCTTCTATTATGTCTTTTTCGTTTACTCCATTTTCTAACAAGTATTTTTTCATTGCTTCTGCTTCTGTTAATTCTTGTTTACGAATCATCCCACCTGAAACTATAATTTTAGGCTTATTGTTTTGATTTTTATATACTTTTATCGCAATATTAAGCCTTCTTTTTACAGCATCACTTAATTGATATCCATGTCTTAATATTCCACCAAGTACAATTAGTGCATTATACTCTTTTTTGTGTTTTATAAAATTTATTCCTATGTTTGCTATTAAAAAGATTATAAATGTAATTGAAAAATATATTGATAAATATTCTACAAATATATTTTTTCTTCCAAAGAAGCATAATAAATCTACTAATATTCCTAGTATTAGTATAATATATCTTCTTTTTCTTACTTTTCGTTTTCTGGTTATATCCATTAGTATTCCAGCTAAACCTGAATATACTAATAAAAGACCAATTATAGCAAATATAATTAAACAAATTTTAACAAAAATCATAATAATCTCCTAATTTTCTTCTCTTTTCATTTAAATATTTTATCATATTTTATTAGTTTTTTCTACACCCTAAAAAAGGTATCTAAAATATTTTAGATACCTTTTTTATATAATTATATTTTATCTTTTAATTCTTTTCCTAAATTATTTATTATTGTTTTCATTCCTATTACAAAAATGTATGCCAAGATTAAATTAACTATAAATATCATTAACATATTTTCTGTTATTGGTGCTAAGTGTAATAAGTTTTTAAATAAGAATACTGCAAATAAATATCCAAGTGCTGTAGTTGTACATAAAAATGTACTTATTTTTGTAAATGGTCTACATGCCTCTATTACTGCAAATACACTTATTCCACCTATAGCTAAATACATTACAGTTTCTGCTTCTTCTACATTTAAGTTTAGTCCTTGTCTTGTAAAAGTTATAATTATAATACTTACTATTATAGCTAAAGCATATGGCATTGCATTTTTTATAACCGTTCGTAAAAATGTTCCTTTAATTGGTTTAGAATTTTCTTTAAATGATAAGAAGAATGATGTGTATCCTTCTATTACTAAGTCTATTAGTGTTATTTGAATTGGTATAAATGGGAATGCAGTATTTGTTATTATATTAAATAATGATAGAAGCATTGAATATATTGTTTTTATAAAGAATATTCTTGCAACATTAGTAATATTATTAACAACTCTTCTTCCTTCCATTAATACATCTTTTAATACACTAAAGTCAGAATTTAATAATACAATTTGTGATACTTGTCTTGCTATATCTGAAGCTTCTGGTAATGTAATACTACAATCTGCTTGTTTTAACGCAACTACATCATTAACACCATCACCAGTCATTGCTACTGAATGACCTTTTTCTTGAAGTGCCTTAACTATTAAACTTTTTTGATGTGGCATTACTCTTGCGAATACACTATATTTATCTACTAATTCTGGTATTTCGTCATCTGAGCTTATTGTTGATAAATCAATATATGCATCATATGATTCAAGACCTGCTTTTTTAGCAATACTTGAAACAGTTAATGGATTGTCTCCAGATATTACTTTTATATCTACATTTTGTTTTTTGAAGAAACCTAACATTTCTTTTGCATTTTTTCTTAGTGGATCATCTAATGTTATTGCTGCTACAATTTCTAGCTCTGGTAATTTTTCATCACTAATTACTTTATTTGTGTATGCTATAAATAACATTCTTCTTCCAGCTTTTTGTGCATCTATAATTTCTTTAGGCATTTCCATTTTACTTTTTTCTATTAATCTTTCTGGAGCACCTAATACTATTGAACCTTCATTTTTGAAGCTTATAGAACTCCATTTTCTTTCTGAAGAAAACGCCATTGTATCAGCAACTTCAAATTTATCTTCACCTTGATAATAATCTTTAAGAGCCATAAATGTTGCATTATTATCTGTCATCTCGTTTACAAAAGCTGTCATCATTTTTTGTATAGAATGAGGCATACATTTTTCATTATATACTTTTACATTGTCTACTTTCATTCTACCTTCTGTAATTGTTCCTGTTTTATCTAAACATAAAGTATCTATATGTGCTAATGTTTCGACACTATATAAATCTTGAACTAATACACGTTTTTTAGCAAGTTTTATTACACCTGTTGCTAAAGAAATTGTGATAAGTAGCATAAGTCCTTTTGGTAGCATTCCTAAAAGTGCTGCTGCTGTAGAAACAACTGAATTTGTTATATCTACATTTCTAAAGAAATATGCTTGTACAAACAAGATTATACCTACTGGAATAATTACAAAACTTGTGAAGTTTGTTACTTTTTTCATAGAGTTAACAAGTTCTGATTCTGCTCTTTTATATTTTTTAGTTTCACTAGTAATTTGTGCAGCAAAGTTATCTTTTCCTACTTTTTCTACTTTAGAGTGGCATTTTCCACTAACTACATAACTTCCTGATAATAATTTATCTCCTTTTTGTTTTAAGATTGTATCAGATTCACCTGTAAGTAAAGATTCATTAACTTCTACTTCTCCATCTAATACTACAGAATCTGCACAAATTTGTTTTCCAGAGTCTAAAATTATTACATCATCTAGAACGATTTCGTCTATATTAATTTCTTTTTCTTTTCCATTTCTAACTACTGTAGCTTTAGAAACTTTAAGTACAGATAATTTTTGTACTAAATTTCTTGCATGAATTTCTTGTACTATTCCAATTACAATATTTACTATAATTATTAGCATATAAGCTAAGTTTGTATATGCTTTTACAGAAATTAATGCTATTGCTATTAAAAGATTGAATAAATTGAATAGTGTGCAAACATTATCTCTAATTATTTCCCAATTAGTTCTAGTTTTATCATCTTCTACTTTATTTATTTGCCCATTTTCAATTCTTTGTAATACTTGTTCATCAGTTAGTCCTTTTAACTCTTCTTTGTCCAAAATCTACACTCCTTCTCTTTTGAATTTTTTTGTATTTTATCACACACCTTATAATATTACTACACTATTTTATAAAATACAAATAATTTAAGAATATTTTAATAAAACTTTCCTATACAACAAAAAAGCCTACTAATTTGAATCTTAGTAGGCTTTATAAATAAAAGGGGAATTTAACGTACTTCGTTTGCCAGTAACGACATTTCATAATCTAATTTTTTCATTACCTTAGCAGCTTTTAATAATTTTTTTGAAGCTGTTTTAGTAACATTGTTATTTTTATATTTTAACTCATGTTCCAGACTTGCCCAAAAGTCCATTGCCATTGTTCTTATTTGTATTTCGGCTTTAACATACACCTTTCCTAACTCGGTTTCTACAGGCACTTCTACTATTAAATGTAAACTTGTATAACCACTCTTCTTAGGATTTTTTATATAGTCTTTTTCATCTAAAACTCTTATTTTGGGATTATTTATTAGTAAATCTCTTACTATGTATACATTCTCTTGGAATGGACAAATAATTCTTATCCCAGCAATATCGTTTATTTTCTCAATCATTTGACTATAATTTAAAGCGTATTTTTTCTTTTTCATTTTATTTATTATGCTTTTGGGACTTTTTATTCTATATTTAACATGATCTATAAGATTTAATTCCTTATATTTCACCTCCATTTCCTTTATGATTTTATTAATTTCTTCTATGCTAAGTGAGTATATTGACATTAACTTTTCAAACATGTCACTTTTTACTGTTACTTTTTCATTTTGCAAAATTTCTTTTTTAATATTTATCAGATCGTTTTTTATTTGGCATCAGCTCCTTTCATTTCTGATTATGGATATATTTTACATATAATATATATCCAAAATTTACCCGAATTGTGTTTTATTTGTAAATTTATTTTTTGTCTAAAATCGACAAAAAGCGCTAGATTTATAGCTTTTCTAGTGCTTTTTTAAATATGAATATTTGTATTTTTAATTTAATCTTCTAATAAATATAACATTTTCTATTATATCAATAATAGCATATGCTATCATTATAGCTCCTATTAATGTTATGATTGCTCCATTGTTAAATAATATAAATAATCCGAATATTATCATGATTATTGATAATACTAAACTAACAATCCAAGCCGAAGCTCCTAGATTTTTTAATTTCATTGATAAATATGTTTTACTAATTCCTGCATATATTATCCATATTGCAACTATTGTTCTTAAAATCATTCCAATAGTATTTGTATATACTATTGCTACAATTCCAAATATAAATAATATTACACCTAGTAATAAATCCCCATTTAAATGTTCGTCTCTTCCTCTTCCTTGTATATAAGTTATTATTCTAGCTAAACCTGCTCCTAAAAATAGTACACCTATTAAAATTGAAATTAATTTCATTGCAGTTTCATGAAAGATACATAATATTACTCCAAAAATACCAAATATAATAGAAACTATAATATTTGTCATTCCTGATTGCTTCAATAAAGCTTTTATTGAATCCATAATATTATTCCTCCATATTTTCTATTTTATCATCATCTTCGTCAACTTTTACTCCTTGTACATTTACAATAATTTTTTCCACTTTATTTCCTGTCATATTTTCTACTTCTTCTTTTACTTTTGCTTGTATATTTTGTCCTACTTCTTTAATATTTACTCCATATCTTACAATAATATTTATTTCTATTTTTACATTATCCCCATCTGTTTCAACTTTGATTCCTCTTGACATTTGTTTTTTACCACTTATTGCTTTAAGTCCTTCTGTAAAACCTCCTGCCATTTTTGCAACTCCATCAACCTTAGATACAGCCATTCCTGCTATAGTTGCAACAACTTCATTTGCTACATTAATTTCTTGGTCTATATTTTTTTCTTCATCCATAATTAATACCTCCTATACTTTATTTTTTTGTATAATTATTTCCAATCTGTCTATTTATATAATAGCTTAATTAATTTTATTTGTCAATCAGAGAACCTGAGTAAAACGATAAAAGGAAGGTTATTACTCCTTCCTCAAATTTTAACTTTTTATTTTTCTTAAAAGTCTTATAAATTTTATTTTCAACATTCTTTAAAGAATTTTTCCTCCATTTTTTGGGTCAATAAACATTCTTACAAAGTCTCCATTTTTTAAACCTTTTGCATCAAAATCTGATTTTTTCATATTAATATCCGCGTATTGGTATTTACTTAGTGTATTGTTTTGAATAATTGTATTATACCATAATACTTTTAATGATACTTTATTTTCCCCTTTAATATTTACTTTCGCAATCATGCCAATTTGATTCCAAGTAAAATTTTTTTCGTTAAAATCCTCTACCTGATTATCTTCTAGCTTTCTTTTTTGCTCCTCTGTTAAATTTGAAACTAGCTCATTTAAAATTTCACTATCTTTCTTTGCTAATTGCATCATAATAATTATAATTATTACTACAACTAAAGTCGCAATTAAAAATTCCATTAATTTATACCTCCCCATTAAAATTTTATATTTGATTTAAATTATATCAAAATATCTGTATCTAAACTATAATTTTAAATAATTCCTTTTAAATATTTTTCTATTATTTCATCTTCAATCTTTGCATTAACGCCTAAGACAACTGCATATACCAAATAATATTCCCATAAAATTAATTCTTCTTCTGTTCTATCTTTAATTAGCGAATAATCTTTTAAATAATTTTTTAATGCATATGCTTTATTTAACAGTTTTTTTCCTTTAATTGTTCTTCTATAATTTTTATTAATATATTTAATTTGATCAATTACAATATATAATGAAATTAAAAGCAATACTCCAAAAAACGAAATTATTATTGCAGTTATTAAATTTAAGAAAAATGCTTTTCTTACAACACTATACTCAAACTTATCTGCCCTTATTTCTGAATAATTATAGGATATATAAGTTCCATCTAACATAGGTCTATGGTAATAATCATTTATGTCTTTTACTTCTTCAAAATAAAGTTGTTCTATTTCATCTTCATTTTTTAGTATAATGTATGTATGACCATCATCTTCTGGATAAACGCGATAGTTTTCAAAAATATACTCGGATAGCCATGCTGAAAAAGCAAATACCATAATTGGTATACAAATTGCAATGATTATTTTTAGTATTCTAAATGGTATCCCTCCTCGATTTTTAACTATATACTTATTATCTAACGTTTCTTGTTTAACAACTTCTTTATAAGTATTTTTATCGAAATAATTATTTATAATTAAATTTAAAACCATCTTTTCACTTTCAAGCAAATTTGATATATCCTTA
>CALXPV010000058.1 GCA_944390295.1 uncultured Clostridia bacterium
ATTTTCAATGTACAATTAACTATTTAAAAATTTTAATAAAATTTCATTTTCCTATTGACTTCATATAGTTAGTCTAACATCTTATTCGGTTATTCTATCATCCATACACTCTAGTTGATTATTTAAAAATTTATATTTGTATGTTGTCCTTTGCTCAAGTGGTATTGGATTTTTTTCAATTTTTTCTGTATTAGGATCAATAACTCCATATATATATTCTGGTAATATATATCCAAGATGGTCTTCATCTGCTTCTGGTCTATCTAATCCCCATATAGGAATATTACTTCCTTCTTTAAAAGCTTCTTTTGGAATCATTATAAGTATTGTATAATCCGGAACTATCATATTTAAAAAAGTTCCTTCTCTTTGATAATTTCCAGTTGTTGTTCTGTGCAGAGCATTTACACAACCTGCCCCTTGTCCTGATGAACGTAATCCATCGCGAAAAATATTTTCTTCTTTCTCTGTAGCATATTCTTCTTCTGCCCTAAAAAATGATGCATTTACTCTATGCATTAAGAGATATTTATCTTTATCTTCATACAAGCTCTCTATACTTTTTCCGTATTCTTCTGAATATTCACCATCAAATTCCATATATTTTGAACTATCTACAGCAAAATCAATTTTTGGAGATTGCTCTATTCCATCTAAATCATATTCACTACTTTTTCTTAAACTTTCAAATAAAAATCTATGAGGAATCTTATATTTACCTTTTTCTACTTCTTGTGGATTGTTTATTTCTTCACTTATAGTTTTTACTCTGTCTAATACCACATTTGTTACCCAAGTATTTTCTGCAGGTCTTTTGATTTTTTCTTCTAATATTTCTCTTATTTTATGCAAATATGCTTGATAAACCATAGGATTATTTGAATTATCATACTTTATATAACTTAAATCTTCACTTAATAAATCTTTCATAAACTCCGGATTTGCCATGAGTTCTGGATTTCTAGAAATAGCTGTTTTGATTGCTGTTTCTTTATCTTCCAATTTTTCTAATTCTTTTTCTTTATTTTTTATTGTTTCTTCCACAGATGTTGGATTTTTTAAATTAATTGTTTCTTTTGCTTTTGATAATTCTGACTCTTTTTTTCGTAATTCATCTAATTTACTTCTATTTTCTGCTTCTTTTTGTGTTGCTTCTTTATATTGTCTAGAAAATTTCTTTACTAAAAAAGCTATTATTGTATTTCTTTTTTTATGTATAGTTGGAAGTAGTTTACTATTTTCTTTTTCTAATTTTGAAATTTCTGCTTTTATTTCTTTTAACTCTGCTTCTACTTCTTGTTTTCTAACATCTATTTGCTTTTCTTGTTCTATTGAATCTCTTAATTCTTTTTTTATATTTTCTAATACTTCTTCTAACATTTTTTCTCCTTTGTTTGATTATTAGCTTTTTATTATTATACCATTAATATTTTTATTACAACATATTTTTAAGAAATTATACTTAACTATCTTAGATTAGCAAAATAAAAAGCAAGAATTGTGATAAACTCACATTACTTGCTTTTTATAATTGTTATACTATCACATATGTAATCATAAAAATCATTATCATTTCAAAAACAATTACTTCATATTCATTAATTTGTAATATCATACCTATTACAAACAAATAAATTATTCCAATCAAAGTAGTTGTAATCGCTCCCATTATATAGTCTTCAATAATATATTTTGAAGGCTTTTTTCCTATCATCCAACCAATAAAATTAGTCGTATTTTCGTATTTTGAATAATGGTAAACTCTTATTACATATGCAATTGTTGACGAAACTGTCCACAAAATAGCACGCATTTTCCAATCATCTTGTTGCATTGCAAATTTTATGAATACTGCACAAAACATTAATACAATAGCTTCCCTATAAATTATCCGCACAAGTTTTTGTACATTTTCTTTCATTTCTTCTTCCTCCTAAATTCTAGAATTCATTTTATTCAACTACTTTTTATAAATACCTTAAGAGAAATCTTAACATACTAAATTCTATTTTTCAAGAGATAAGCTTTTCTTGTATTATTTTTATAATTTCTTTAGCATTTTCTTTTGCTTCAGTACTTTCAAAAGCCAGTGCTTTTATTGGTATATGTACTTTTTTTCCATCCTTTAATACTAATCTTATTGTCGTTATTTTGCAACATATTAAACACATAGCTATTAATATAATATTTATTATAATATTTGCCATAATAATTCCATCCATTATTGTCATTATAATTACTATAATAGTAACAACTATTGTTGCAATAAATGGGCCTTTAAATATTGCTATAAAATTTCCATAACCTACTTTTTTTATGTCTGACATATTATATATACCATTTGCATCTTTTACTGGCTTTACAACTCTTTCGTAATTTTCTTCACAATTAACTTCTATATTTTTATCTGATAAATTAATTTTAGTATTACATATATATTTTCTTGGTCCTCTACCAGACAAATTTATTCTAAAATTATACTCATTATTCATTATTCATAGCCTCTTCAAAAATATTATAAAATTCTTTATTAGCTTTTTTTAGAGAAACTGGTCTCATATTATAATTTGTAAAACAATGTTTTGTTTCTCCTGTTCCTAGTAATTTCCCAGTTTCTTTGTTTGTAATTTCATATTGCATTTTTAATCTTATTCCATCAAATTCAGAAATATTTACTTTTACAACTATTGTATCTCCAAATTTTGCAGGATTTTTATATTTATAATTTACTTCTAAAACTGGAATCATTATTCCATTATCCTCTATTTTTTTATATGGCAAACCTATTTTATCTAATAAATATATTCTTGCCTCTTCCATATATCTTATATAATTTGAATGATGTACCACATTCATTCCATCTAATTCATAATAATTAATTTCTCTTTCAAAATTCATTATTTTCCCTCCTTTTAGCTTTGGAGAGGTCCTTAAATTCCATATTTTAATAAAAATTCTTGACAATTTTTCACTATTATTTTATATAGGGATTTTAGGACCGTCCCCTTTTCCCTATAATAAATTCCAAAGCATTCCATCACTTATATTTTTTGAATTATATCCTAGTACTTCTACTAATTTATATGCAAAAGGAAGAGCTGTTGCAGGGCCTCTACTTGTTACAATATTACCATCTATTTCTACTAATCTTTCTGTATAATTTGCATCTTTTAAGATTTCCTCAAAATCTTCTCCTGGATATGAAGTAATATTCTTTCCTTTTTCTATTCCAGCTTTTGATAAAACTATTGCTGGTGATGCACATATTGCACCAATATATTTGTTATTATCTTTGCTAAATTCTTGTAAAGTTTCTATTAATAAGTCATTGTCTGCTAGATTATCTGCACCTGGTAATCCTCCTGGCAAAACTATCATATCATAATCTTTTATACTTTCATCTATTACTTTATCTGCAACAATTTTAATATTATGAGCACTTACTATTTCTCTTTCACTAACACTTATAATATCACAAGTAATACCTGCTCTTCTCATAACATCAACAACTGTTAAAGCTTCTATTTCTTCGCTACCATCTGCAATCATTAAAGCTACTTTTTTCATATCATTACCTTCTTTCTTTTTTTCCTAATATATCACATCTTTTAGAATTTTAACAATATTTTCTTTAGTACAATTACTATATAGCTTTCCATTTATTTCTACATTTGGAGCAAATCCACATTTTTTAAAGCAATTTTTTGTATCTAGTGTTATTTTACCATCTTTACTGGTATGTCCTTCTTTTACTCCAAATTCATTTTCTATCGCTTTAATAATATCTATTGATCCTTTTTTTAAACAATTTGGACCTTTACATACAATTACTATATTTTCACCTTGTTTTTCAAGTTTTATATTTTTCTTATATTTTAAAAGTATTATTATTTCTTTTTCTGGAATTTCTAAATATTCAGCTATTTGAGCAATATCATTTTTAGATACAAATCCATTCATATCTTGTAACTCGTCTAAAATTGGGCTTAAACTTTCTTTTGATTTATTATAACTTTCTATAATCTCTTTATTAGTCATATTATCGGCTTCCTTCCATATACATATATTAGAGGTGTATTATGAATTTTCTTGTAAATTACATTAAAGGTATATTTATAGGTGCAGGAGCTATAATTCCTGGTATCAGTAGTGGTGTATTATGTGTAGTTTTTGGCATTTACGAAAAACTTTTAAATAGTATATTAAATTTTTTTAAAGATTGGAAGAATAATATAAAATTTCTTACCCCTTTTATATTTGGTGGATTAACTGGATTAATTATATTTAGCAATATTATTCTCTTTTTATTTGAAAGTTATCCAGAAATTACGTCCTTTACTTTTATTGGTCTTATTTTAGGATGTATCCCTTCAATCTTTAAAATATGTAATTCTAAAGAAAATTTCAAATTGCATTATATTTTGTTTTTTATAGTATCATTTATTATTGCCATCCTCTTAATTTTATTAGAAAATACTTTATCTAGCAATATTGGAATTTATTCTGGTGATAGCTTTAGCTTCGAATTTTTATTACTTGCCGGATTTTTAATGAGTGCTGGTGTAGTAGTTCCTGGTGTTAGTAGTACAATTATTTTAATGTTACTTGGAGTATATGAAACATATCTTTATGCTGTTTCTATTGTTAATTTTAGAATTTTATTACCTATGGGAATAGGTTTACTTATTGGTGGATTTTTATGTATGAAATTAATACAATTTTTACTTAATAAATATCACTCACAAACATATTATTCAATCTTGGGGTTTGTTATTGGTTCTATTTTTATACTAGTACCTAATATTGGATTTGATACAACAGGTATATTATCTATTTTATTTTGTTTAATTGGGATTATTGTTTCATCATCTTTTTCCATAACTAAATGAAAAATCAGACGATTTACTATAAAAGCACAAAAAGGGATTTTAGACTCTTCCAAAATCCCTTAATTTCTATCTTCCTGTATCAATATCACTATTATCAACTTGAGAGTTACCTTCTGGTAAAGCTCTTACTTCGTTTTCCATCATTTTTAATACTCTTCTACCTAAAAATGGAATTTTACCTATTTTATGTACTACAAAATTTTTTAATCTTCCATGTGTTTCATATAATTTATCATATTTTTGTTGTAGGACTTCATTTTCTTCTTGCTCTTTTTCTAATTTACTTGATAATTCTTTAATTTCCTTTTCATAGCTTTCTCTTAATACAGCCTCATTTTTATCAGCTTGTTCTTTGTGTTCTCGTGCAGTATTCAATATAATCTCTTCAACATCTTCATCTGTATACATCGATTTTTGACTATTTTCTATATGTTTATCTAATATATTAATTGTTAATATTTGCTCATTCGCTAAAAAATCAAGAATACTTTTTTTAGGGCTTGCTTTTTGAAATTCTTCTACAACATCTTGATATATGGATTCTCCCTTTATTACAACACCTAAACTTTCATCTTCTTCATTAATACATAAATCAAGATAATTTTCATCTTTTTGAATAATGTTATTTAACCTTTCTAAGATATATGTATTTTTTAATGGTACCTTTACATATATATAAGGTGTTTCTTTTTGGCTAGTTCTCACACCACCACAGGCTTCTGTCTCTATTCCTTCTTTCCATAATGTTAATAAAGCAGTTTTTAAATTTTCATTACCTTCTGAAATGCTTTCTGCCATATGTTCTTGCTCTTCTACTGATAAAGACATAATATATTCTGGCTTCATCATATAAAATTTTCCTAACTCACCTGTTATTTTGTTATTTAGTAAACCTTCTAATTCAGCTAACCCATTTTTATTTTCATCATATAAAGAATGTGTTTTCTTTTCTTGCACTAGTGTATCCAATATTGTTTCTATAGCACCTTTTTCAAATATTCTTTCTAATTCATCTCCACCAATTAAGTCAAATAATTCCTTTGTATCAGCTTCATTATTTCTTACTTCATCTGCTTTTTTTAAGATAGCTTCTTCATCAAATTTAATCATATGTATACTCCTTATAACTTATAAGTTTATTTTTTCTTCTATAGGGATTTTAGGACCGTCCCCATTTCCCTATTTTTTTCTTCTTAATACCCAACCTTCTTTTACTTCTATTGGTAATTTCATTTTTACTTTTTGGTCTTTTACTCCTGGATTTATTGTTTCTATTTCTTCGTCTGTTTCATAATCCCATAATTTTTCTATAGTAAATTTTTCTACTTGTATTTCTCCTGGAATTATTATTTCCATCTCATCTCCAACAGATAATTTATTTTTTATTTCTACTGATGTTTTTCCATCTACTGTTTCTACTACTTTTCCACCAAACTCAAAATGTGGATTATATTGTTTACCTTCATATTCTTGGAAATCTTTATTATTTCTGTCATTAAAGTAAAATGTTGTTAATCCCCTAGTTTTAGTTTTTTCAAGTTCTTGCATATATTTTTCTGCATTATAATTTTTAGGATCTTTTACATAATCATCTATTGCTGTTCTATATGTATTTACTATTGTAGCTAAATAATATTCTGTTTTTAATCTTCCCTCTATTTTAAGACTATCAAGTCCCATATCTACAATTTCTGGTATTTCGTGTATTAAGCATAAATCTTTAGATGAAAATATATATGTTCCTTTTTCATCTGTTTCAATTGGCATTAAATTTCCTGGGTTATTTGCCTCTTCTGCATATAAATTATATGCCCATCTACAGCTTTGTGCACAATCTCCTAAATTAGCACTTCTACAAGCCAAGAAATCACTTAAGAAGCATCTTCCAGAATATCCAAAACATATTGCACCATGTGCAAACATTTCTACTTCTAAATCTTCTGGTTTGTTTTCCATCATATATTTTATTTGTTCTTTATTTAATTCTCTTGCTAAAATTACTCTTTTAGCTCCATTTTTATACCAAAATTTAGCAGACTCTAAACTTACTACATTTGCCTGTGTACTTATATGTATATCAACGTTTGGGGCATATTTCTTAACTGTTTCTACAACTCCTCCATCTGCTACTATTATACCATCCGCTTTCATATCTTGTAACATTTTTGCTTGTTTTTTTATCTCTTCATAATTTGTGTCCCAAGCAAATATATTAAGTGCAACATGTACTCTTTTTCCTATACTATGTGCATATTCAATAGTTTTTGCTAATGCATTATCATCCATTTCTGCTCTTGTCCTTAAAGAAAGTGATGATGTTCCACAATATACTGCATCTGCTCCATATCTAAATGCTGTTTTTGCCTTTTCGTATGAACCTGCTGGCGCTAATAATTCTGGCTTTTTCATTATATTCCTCCTATTATTTTTTCTTCATTTTATTTAATACTTCTTTTTCTTCTTTACTTACTCTATATGATTCTCTTGCTTTTTGCAAGGCTTTATTATATGCAAATTTATTTAAATTACAATTTTTTAAATATTCCATTGTTTGCTTTGGAAATTTTATATACATTTCTGCTACAAGCCATGCTATTCCCATTTCCACATAATATTCTTCGTTTTTTATATTATCTATTACTTTAAATATTTTATCAATATATTCTTCTTTTACATAGTGATCTAATAGCATTACAACTGCAAATCTTATTTCATATTCTTTTTTAGATTTAAAATATTTACTTATTATTTTCCAAAAAAAATCTGGATTTTTGTCTGCATCTTTTAGATCTGCACAAAAACTATCACACACTGCCCAACAATTTATTTTTGGAACAAAACTAATTATATATTCTTTCTTTTTTTCTAAATCTATTTTTAGGTTTGCAATTACTAATGCTTGTAACATAAGTTCTTCGTAATACTCTTCTTCTGGATTTTTTAAGTATTCCTCTGGATTATCTTTTACAATTTCTTTTGCTAATTTTCTTATTTTTGGAATACTTACTCCCAACATCTCTGTATCCATTCCTGGGCATAATCCAGAATGAAATTCTTTATATTTTGTATCACTTAGTTCTATTAATTTTTTTCTAATTTCTTCATTATTCATTTTATCTTTTCCTTTTTATAAAAACATAATTATTCTAATTCAAAAAAGTCTTTAAGTATACCTTTATTAACATTCTTTGAAAATACTTCTCTTATAACTAAGAATATTATTGGTCCTAATAATAAACCAATTACTCCAAATAGTTTGAATCCTGTATACATTCCAAGTAATGTAAATATTGGATGCATTCCCATTTGTTTGCTTACAAATTTTGGCTCTAAGAATTGTTTTATAACAGACCA
>CALXPV010000059.1 GCA_944390295.1 uncultured Clostridia bacterium
TCCCTAACTTGTTTTAGTCCGACGATAGAAGCTATTAACTTTTTTTCTCTTCAGCCATTTGCTTCATTGCGATATTTATGTATTCATCCAGCTTTTGGCTTTGTTCAACTATTTTGTCGTAATCTTCATTGTTTAAAATCATTTGTTCTAATTTTTCCCTATGTTTTTTTATTTTAATGTCAACATTCATATCGCATCCCTCCTATGAAAAAATTATATCACATGTTGTCGATTATTTTTTGTCGAAACCTGTCGCAGAATTAAAATTTTTTTTAAATTTTATCTAATAAGACTTTTTTTAAAAAAAATTCTATCAAGTAGAATCGTGCAAAGCTCACTGTATTCACGCTTTCGTCATTTATTCTAAAATCAATATACAAATTTTAAAGGTCTAAAATAAATTTTAGACCTTTACTTTTTTAATTTTTTTCAAATAAAGAAATTTTAAATGTATCTCCACTAAAAGGATGATAAAATTCTTGTACTTCTTTTAGTACTTTTGTTCCTTCCATTTCTTTCATAATATCATACATATTACTGCTTCCATCATCTATTACCCAAATTCTGCCAGTATGGTTTTCTATTTCTGTTAAATCTTCTATTGTAGTCATTTGTGGTGCAAAAGCTCCATATGCTTTTTCTACTGTCCAATGTCCTGCATTATAAAAATATTGTTTATTATCTTTAAATTTAATAGCAACAGAACTACTTGGTCCTACATTTGAATATACAAAAATATCTCCTTCTTGAAGTTCACTTTCTATTAATTCCATTGGTTTATTGTTTTCTTCCGAATATGATTTTTGCATTAAACAAACTCCATTCCAAACAGTTAAAATTAATAAACCTACTAAAATTATTGTTTTTATAACTCTACTTTTTTCTACTGAAAGTACATATGCAAAAGCAAATATAAATAATCCTAGCATTGGAAGCATATATCTTGGTATAAATACAGCTCTTACAAGTGAAACTAGTAATGTTACAAGTACTACAATTCCGCATACTGATAAAGCAATAGTAGTAGGTCTTATTTTCTCTTTGTCTTCTATATATAATTTATGTACTCTTAAAATCATATAAATTACTATAAATAATGCAAATATTGAAGGAATTGCTTTAAGTATTGAATTATCTGATGTTATAGAATCTTGGAAGAAAAATTGTATAATTTGTCCAAATATATCTGGGAAGTTTACACTAATCCAAAATCCACTAGCAACTCTTGTTGATTGCATTATAAAAATTATTAAACCTGGAATAAATAAAACTATCTGTAATACTCCATATATAAACCATCTTTTTAATAATTCTTTTTTCTTTCTTATAATGAAAAATAATAAAACTAAATTTATAACTCCTATTGTAAATAATGCAAAATGGTGTGTATATGCACTTAATATACTAAATATCGCAAATATTATCCAATGTTTTTTCTCGTTATATTTAAAAGCTTTGTATGCATAAAATGCTGTTAATGTTACAAATAACATAGCCCAGCTATACATTCTTATTTGTGAACCATAATGCATTGTAACTGGTAATAATAATAAAACTAGTAAAAAGTAAAAGCTAATTTTTTCACCAAATTCTTTTTTTAGCTTTGTTGCTGTAAATATTGCAAGTATAACTATTGGTATTATAGAAAATATTCTTAATGCTATTACACTTGTTCCACAAATTAAAGAATATAATTTTAATAACACATAATATAAAACTGGATGTACATCATTAATTGCTGATACAAATAAGTTTCCCCAAGGTTGATTTGCAAGTCCTACTGAATATGCTTCATCAAACCATAAATTACTATTAAAAGCAGCCAAAAGTGGCACTATTCCTATAAGTACCACTAAAGCTATATTAATTATTTTTGAATGTTTTTTTAATATGTTTTCCATGTCGTCTCCTTTTACTTAACATTTGTTTCTACTTCTAAATTTTTTCCATCACTTGTTATAAGTATATTTCCATCTTCATCAGTTCTATATACTTTTGCTCCAGCATTTTCTAAGTTTTCTATAGGTTCTTTATTTGGTAATTTGTATGAATTCTTTTTAGCAACTTGTATTATACCAATACTTGGCTTTACTTGATTTACGAAATCTTCTGAAGTAGCTGTTCTTGAACCATGATGTCCTATTTTAATTACATCAGTTTGTGGCCACTTTCTTTCTTCTTCATTTTGCTCTTCTGCATCTCCCATAAATAAGAAACTATTTTCTCCATAAGTCATTCTTATAACTATTGATGATAAGTTTAAATTACTATCATTATCATCTTCATTTGCAAGCATTATTTCGCAATCTGCATCATCTAATTTAAATTCATCACCTTGTTTTGGTGCTGTTACTTTTAAGTCTTTCTTTTCTATACTATCTAATACATCTTCAAATGTTTTGGTATTTGTTTGTATTTTAGGCATATATATTGTTCCTATATCAAAATTATCTATTACATCATCTAATCCACCTATATGATCTTCATGTGGATGTGTTCCAACTAAATAATCTATTTTTTCTACACCTTTATCTTCTAAGAAATTAACAACATCATCGCCCATTTCATTAGTTCCAGCATCTATTAACATTGTCTTGTCTTTATCCATAACAAGTATGCTATCTGCTTGTCCTACATCTAGAAAATATACTTTTAAATCTCCAGTTACTGCTTGAACCATTTCCTCATTAGTAGTATTTACAGAATTAGTTGTATTTCCTAATACATTTGCTAAAAATTCATTGTAATCATTGTTTTCCCAATAAAAATACCCTAATACTAATAATACAATTAATACTATTAAAGAAAATATTCTATCATTTCTTTTCCATCTTTTATATTCTTTAGTCTGTTTACCTAATTTTACTTTTTCCCAAAAACCTAATTTATCATTATTATTCATTTAAAATACCCCTATCTTTTGTTTAATTCCATAATTTATCCATTTTATTTTTTATTCTTTCTTCTGTTTGTTTTTGTTCTTCTATATCAAGCTCATATTTATTTTCATTTATTTTTAAAACAGAGCCTTCTTTTGCGTCTTTAGGTAATTCATTTTTGTGTACATTTATCATTTCTCCGGTTTCTCTGTTTTCTAATACAGCCATATTTCCTTCAAATCTATCTACTGTAAATTTAGTCTCCATTTCTTCTAATTTATTTGTTAGCTCCCTTGCAAAATCCTCTATCATATTGTTAAAGTTTTCCCCCGTTAATTGATTTAATAGGTCTAATTGCAAATAAATTATCCTCCTTTTTTATTTTTTCATTGCATTTTTAATATATTCTACTTCTTCGTCCATATCTAGTCTTACAAATAATGGCTCACCTTTTTCTACTACTTTAGTATTAGCAGGTAATTTATTATATTCATATAAACTATCCCACTCTTGAATATCTAATCCTAATTGTTTAAACATATTATTTGCTGTATCTTCCATAAATGGACTAATAAGTATTGCAATTTTTCTTAAGTTTTCGCATAAATGATACATTACAGATTTTAATTCTTCTTGCTTTTCTTCGTCTTTAGCAAGTGCCCATGGTGCTGTTTCATCTATATATTTATTAGTTCTAGATATTAAATTCCAAATTTCTGACAATGCATCACATAAATGTAAGTTATCCATTTTTTCTTCGATAACTTTAATTTGATTTAATGCAAACTCTTCTAATTCTTTATCTACAGCGTTTACTTGTCCATTATATTCTGGAATTTCTCCTCCAAAATATTTATTTACCATTCCAATTGTTCTATTTAATAGATTTCCTAAATCATTACATAAATCATAGTTAAATCTTTCTACAAATCCTTCTGGAGAAAATACTGCATCTTGTCCAAATGGAAATTCTCTTAATAAGAAATATTTTGCAGCATCTAAACCATATCTATCTACTAACATTTCTGGATATACTACATTTCCTTTAGATTTTGACATTTTTCCATCTTTCATTGTTATAAATCCATGTGCATATATCTTTTTAGGAAGTGGTAAATCTAATGCCATTAAGAATATTGGCCAATATATTCCATGGAATCTTATTATATCTTTACCAACAACTTGTAAATCAGCTGGCCAATATTTTTTAAATAAAGTATCATCATCTGACCCATAACCTAATGCTGTAATATAGTTTGTTAAAGCATCAAGCCATACATATACTACATGTTTTGGATCACTTTTTACTTGAACTCCCCAATCAAATGTAGAACGAGTTACACATAAATCTTCTAATCCTGGTTTTAAGAAATTATTGAATAATTCATTTTTTCTGTATTCTGGTTCTATAAAATGAGGGTTTTCTTCGTAGAATTTTATTAATCTATCAGCATATTTCTTCATATTAAAGAAATATGCTTCTTCCTTCATTTTCCTTACTTCTCTACCACAATCTGGGCATTTTCCATCTACTAATTGTGTTTCTGTAAAATATGTTTCACATGGTACGCAATACCAACCTTCATATTCTCCCTTGTAGATATCTCCTTGTTTTAAAAGTTTTTCAAATATTTCTTCTACAACTTTTGTATGACGTTCTTCTGTTGTTCTTATGAAATCGTCATTTTCTATTTTCATCTTTTTCCATAGACCTTTAGCATATTCTGCCATTCCATCAACATATTCTTGTGGTGTTTTATTTTGCTCTTGTGCTAAAGTTCCAATCTTTTGTCCATGTTCATCTAGACCTGTTAAAAGATAAGTATCATATCCACGTTTTTCTTTATATTTTTTCATTGTATTTGCAAATATAGTTGTATATGTGTTACCAATATGAAATTTACCACTTGGGTAATAAATTGGTGTTGTTACATAATATGTTTTTTTATCCAATTTCATCATCTTCCTTTTACTTTAATCTTTCTTCTATTAATTCTGCAATAGAATTTGCTTTTTCAGTTATGTATTCTTGGTCTTTTCCTTCTATCATAACTCTAACTAAAGGTTCTGTTCCAGAAGCTCTAATTAATACTCTACCATTTCCTTTAAATTCTTTTTCTACTTCTTCTATAGTATTTCTAATTACTGCATCTTTATCAAAGTCATATTTTTTATCATTAGAAACTTTTGCTCCTACTAATACTTGTGGGTAGATTTTTATTATCTCTTCTAGTTTACTAGCTTTTTCTCCTTTTTCTAGCATTATAGATACAAACATTAGTGATGTTAATATTCCATCTCCTGTTGGATTATAGTCTAAGAAAATAACATGACCAGATTGTTCTCCTCCTAAGTTATATCCATTTTTTTGCATTTCTTCTAGTACATATCTATCTCCAACTTTAGTTCTTTTGAAAGATATATTATTTTCTTTAGAATAAATATCTAATCCTAAATTACTCATAACAGTTGCAACTATTGTATCTTTTTTAAGTGTTCCTTTTGCTTTCATATAATTAGAAACTACTGCTAAGATTTTATCTCCGTCTATTACTTCTCCTTTTTCATCAACTAATAAACATCTATCTCCATCTCCGTCATAAGCAATTCCTAAATCATATCCATTTTCTACAACATATTTTTGTAATCCTTCTAAATGTGTTGAACCACAATCTTTATTGATATTTATTCCATTTGGAGTATTATTTATAATTTTATGATTTATCTTTAATTTTGAAAATACTTTTTCTGCTACTTCATATGTTGCACCATTTGCAGTATCTATTACAACTTTAAAGTCATCTCTATTATATTTTTCTATAATTTCTTCAAAATTCTTTCTAAAGAAATATACATATTCATCAACTAAGTCATCTGCTATTTCTGATATTCCTATTTTTTCATTACAAGCTGTAAGCTCTTCTAATTTTCCAGAATCCATAACTTCTTCAATTTCTTCTTCTATGTTATCTGGTATTTTTGTACCTTTATTGCTAAAATATTTTACTCCATTAAATTCATAAGTATTATGTGATGCAGAAATAACAACACTTGCATCAGCTTTTAGTTTTTTGGTTAAATACGCTACTGCTGGTGTTGGTAAAACTCCTAATAATTTTACATTTGCGCCATAGCTTAAAAATCCTGCTGTCATTGCACTTTCTATAAGTGTTCCTGAAATTCTTGTATCTCTACCAATTAAAATAGTTGGGCTATGATCTGAATGTTTTGCTAAAACATATGCTCCAGCTTTTGCAACTCTATATACTAACTCTGGTGTTAACTCTGTATTTGCAATTCTTCTTATTCCATCTGTTCCAAAATATTTTCTCATCTAACTCTTCCTCTCTTAGGGATTTAGGGACGGTCCTAAAATCCCTATGTTTTAAAATTTTGCAATAGGGATTTTAGGACCGTCCCCTTTTCCCTATATTTCCTTACATTTTATTTGGCATTTTTATTCCCAATAGTCCTGTTCCTATTTTTAATACATTTCCTACCATGTATGTTAAATATAATCTTGTATTTCTGATTTTTTCATCATCTACCATTATTTTATTGTCATTATAGAAACTACCATATAGTTTAGCAATATCTATTAAATATCTAGAAATTATTGAAGGTTCGTTTTTGTCTATTGCTTGTTTTATAGTATCTTCAAATTCATATATTCTTTTTACTAATTCTTCTGCAGTTTCTTCTAGTTCTTTTACATCTACTAAATCTTTATTAGGTGTATAATTTGCTTTTTCCATTACACTTTTTGTTCTTACATACATATATTGTATATATGGTCCTGTTTCTCCTTGGAAGTTAAGCATTATATCCCAATCAAATACTTCGTCTTTAATTATATTATTTGCTAAATCGTTAAAAATTACTGCTCCAATTCCCACTTTTTTTGATACATCTTCTTTATCTTCTAGTTCTGGATTTTTTTCTTCTATTATTGCTCCAGCTCTAGATATAGCTTCTTTTAAAAGGTCTTCTACTTTTATCATTGTTCCTTCTCTTGTAGACATTTTCCCTGTTTTTAACCTAACCATACCATATGTTACATGTATTAAACCATTTACATATTTTTCGTCTAAATCAAGATATTTTGCAACTTCAAATAATTGTTTAAAATGCAAGTTTTGCTCTGATCCTACAACATATATACATTTATCAAAATCATATGTTCTTGCTCTATATAGTATTGCTGCTAAATCACGTGTTGCATAAGTTGTTGATCCATTAGATTTTGCTACCATTAATGGTGACATATTTTTATATTCTAAGTCTACAATTTCTGCACCTTCTGATTCTACTAATTTATTATTTTTTCTTAATATATCTACTACTTCTGGCATTTTATCTATATAGAATGATTCTCCTGTATTGTAATCAAAATGTACATCTAATATATCATATATTCTTTGGAATTCTTTTAAGCTTAGTTCCTTAAATTTTTTCCAAATCTCTGTACAATATTCGTCTCCATCTTCTAACTTTTTAAAGTTATCTCTGCATGCTTCTAGAACACTTTCATCTTCTTTACATAGTGTATTTATTCTTACATATATTTTTGTTAATTCATCTATTGGGTTTTCTTCTAAATTATATTCTGTTCCGAAACGTTTATAACCTTCGATTAATTTTCCAAATTGTGTTCCCCAATCTCCTAGATGATTTATACCTATAGTATTATATCCTAAAAATTTATACATATTATATAAAGCTCTTCCTATTACTGTATTTCTAAAATGTCCAATATGAAATGGTTTAGCAATATTTGGAGATGAATATTCTACAATTATATTTTTTCCATTCCCAATATTAGAAGAACCATATTCTTCTTTTTTATTTTCCATTTCGTCTAATAAGTTTTGTATAAGAGTTTCATTATTTATAAATATATTTAAAAATCCATTAACTACTTCTATATTTTTTATATATTCTGTAGGTACTTCTAGTTCTTCTTTTATTTCGTTTGCAATTTGCATTGGTGCTTTTTTCATTTCTTTTGCAAGTTTAAAACAAGGCAATGCAAAATCACCCATTTTATTATCTTTTGGTTTTTCTATATAATTTACTAAGTCGTCTTTAGAAATGTTTGTAACTTTGCTTATACTTTCTGCAATTTTCTCTTTAAAATTTATCATTTTTTTCACCTTTTCCTTATCCCTTTTTCCGTGCATATTATATAATAAATGTAAGTATATTGCAAGGAAAAAGGCGACCTTATGTCGCCTTTTA
>CALXPV010000060.1 GCA_944390295.1 uncultured Clostridia bacterium
TTTTTATGGTATCGAAAAAATTGTTTTCTTCGATACCATAAAAATGTAGAAAACCAAAGATGAAAATCGCTAAGATGTCGAATTAGGAAGGATTTGGGCACACGATTTTACTTGCATAACATACTTCAAGAGTATATAGTAATATTTACAAAAATAAATAGGAGGGTACAAATGAAAACATTTTTTGGAGGTATGTTTATGAATAAAGAGGCTTTAAGAAAGGAAGGAATATTACATCCAATAAAATTAGAATATTATAAAATAAAAGATATAAAAAGTAAAAATGACATATTTGGAGTAGAAATTGTAAAAACAGAATATTTAGATGAAAAAGTAAAAGTAGAAAAAGCTACAATAGATAGATTAACAAACGATGAAAATATAGAAAATAAGATCTTAGATATGCTAAAAAGAAATGAAGTAACACCAATTGGATTAGATGATATAGTACAGGATTTAGTTAAATGCTAAAAAATGCTTGCAAAAAAAATATATATGAACTAAAATACTATAGATATAAGGAAAATTAAAAAGGAGAAAAAGATGGCAGATAAACTAATAATTGTGGAATCACCCGCAAAAGCAAATACCATAAAAAAATTCCTTGGTGGAAGCACAAAAGTTGTTGCATCTATGGGACATATAAGAGATTTACCAAAATCTAAATTAGGAGTAAACATAGAAAATAACTTTGAGCCAGAATACATAAATATTAGAGGAAAAGGAAATTTAATAAAATCTTTAAAAAAAGATGCAAAAGCGGCTAAAAAAGTATTTCTTGCAACTGACCCTGACCGTGAGGGGGAAGCAATAGCGTGGCATTTGGCACATATATTAGATATACCAGAAGATAGTAAAACAAGGGTGACATTTAACGAAATAACAAAATCAGCGGTAAAAAAAGCAATAAAAGAGCCAAGACAAATAGATTTAAATCTTGTTGATGCGCAACAGGCAAGACGTGTATTAGATAGAATTGTTGGATATAAAATGAGCCCTGTATTATGGAAAAAAGTAAGAAAGGGATTATCTGCAGGAAGAGTACAATCTGTTGCAGTAAAATTAATTGTTGATAGAGAAACAGAAATAGAAAACTTTATTCCTGAAGAATATTGGAATATTATAGCTACATTATTAGATAAGAAATCTAAAAAAACATTTGAAGCTAAACTAGTTGGAAAAGATGACAAAAAGTTAGAAATACATAGCCAAGAAGAAGTAAATAGTATATTAAAAAACATAGAAAAAGCAAAATTTATTGTAGAAGATGTTAAAAAAGGAGAAAGAAAAAGAAATCCAGCGCCACCATTTACTACAAGTACAATGCAACAAGAAGCTTCGAGAAAACTAAATTTTAGTTTGAAAAAGACAATGTCTGTAGCACAAATGCTATATGAAGGTATAAAGATACCAGAAAAAGGAACAGTTGGTTTAATTACATATATGAGAACAGACTCTACAAGAATCTCAGAAGAAGCTAGAGCAAAGGCAAAAGAAGTAATAGAGAATAAATATGGAGAAGATTACTACGAAAATAGATATTACAAAACAAAAGCAGATGCACAAGATGCTCACGAAGGTATTAGACCAACATATATAGAAATAACTCCAGATGAAATTAAAAGCTCATTAACAAATGATCAATATAAACTATATAAATTAATTTATAATAGATTTTTAGCAAGCCAAATGAAATCTGCTATATTTGATACTTTAGCAGTTACAATAAATGCAAATAACTATAATTTTAAAGCAAATGGTCAAGCTATTAAATTTAAAGGATTTATGACATTATATGTGGAAGGAACAGACGAAAAAGAGGATGAAATAGGTCAAATTCCATTAGTAGAAGTAAAACAAGAATTAAAAAAAGAAAAAATAGATTCTAAGCAAAGTTTTACAGAACCACCACCACGTTATACAGAAGCAAGTTTAGTAAAAGCATTAGAAGAAAAAGAAATTGGAAGACCAAGTACATATTCACCAACTATAACAACTATTTTAGCTAGACATTATATAGAAAAAGATGCAAAACAATTAGTTCCAACAGAACTTGGAAAAGTTGTAAATAAATTGTTAACAGAGAATTTCTCTGATGTTATTAATGTAGAATTTACAGCTAAAATAGAAAACGAGTTCGATGAGATTGCAGAAGGAAAAGAAAATTGGAAAGATATGATTTCAGAATTTTACGGACCTTTCCAAAAAGAAGTAGAAAGAGTAGAAAAAGAACTTGAACATGTAGAATTAGAAGAAGAAGTTTCTGATGTGCCATGTGAAAAATGTGGTAGAATGATGGTTATAAAATATGGAAGATATGGAAAATTCTTAGCATGTCCTGGATACCCAGAATGTAAAAATGCTAAACCATATATTGAAACAATAGATGAGCCTTGTCCAAAATGTGGAGGAAAAGTTCAAATAAGAAAAACAAAGAAAAGAAGAACATATTATATTTGTGAAAACAATCCAGAAAAATGCGATTATATTTCTTGGACAAAGCCTAAAAAAGAAGAAGATAAAAAAGATTAAACTAAAAAATACATCTCTAAAAGAGGTGTATTTTTTGTTGTATAGGAAAAAGTAATTTTTCCTATACAACAAAAATAAAATTGCACAGAAAAATTGCTATGCAATTTTTCGCGTCTACAAATCTTTACGCTTCTTCGAGAACTTAAATATAAATAGTTAGATTAAAAAAATAGAGAAAAGTTCTCGCGAAGCGAGATTTGTTCTATACTAGGAAAGTTCTCCTAGTAGGAGAACTTTCTGTAGTAGATAATTATGGCGAGTGTTAGATTTTCTAGCATTTAATAATGCGTAGATTTCTTAGCTGTAGCATTTTAATGCGTACAGATAAGTTATGCTAGTAAAATCTTGTATTCGCTTTTTAGTTAATTACCACTTGTTAAAATAGTAAAAATATTATATAATAATAAACTGAAAATAATTGTGTCGGGAGCAAGGGTATGTTAGTAAATAATGAAATTATAAACGAGTTATACGAGAATGCTGGAGATTCAAGATATCAAAAAGCATTAGAATATTCTAACGAAAAAAAAGTAACAATAGAAAAAGTAGATTATAAAAATAAAAATAATTTTGAGTTATCAGCAAAAGTTAAAGGACAACAAGAATATTTAACATATATAAAAGTAGAAGAAGCTAAAATTAAAGAAATAAAATGTTCTTGCCCAGATAATACTCAAAATTATTTTACATGTAAGCATATTTTAGCTACTATAATTGAATTTATTAATAATCCAATATATAAAGAACTATATGAAAATAAAAAAACAGAAGTAAAAAAAGAAAGTAAATCAAAATCTGACTATAGAGGATTTAAGCAATTAATAACAGCATTTTATAATTCAGAAGTAGAGACAATAGATGAAAAAGAAGAAGTTATAAAAGAAAGAAAGAATATAAAAATTGTTCCAAGTATTATATATGATAGCTACTATAAAGAGATGAAAGTAGAATTTAAATTAGGAATAGATAAATTTTATAAAATTAAAAGTCTATCAGAATTCTATACTAATATGTTAAATAATACTAATTTTAAATATGGAAATAAATTAGAATTTTATCATAACAAAGATAATTTTGATAAAGATAGCCAAGCTATTTTAAGTTTTATTTTAAAACATGCAGAAATAATAAAATATGTAAATAGTAGTGGTAATGCTGGATATAGGTATTATGGAAAGGTTTTAAGTGATAATTGTATTATTTTAAGTAATACTGGTCTAGACGAATTTTTTGAAATAGTAAAGGGACAAAAACTTGAAATTAATAATGATGGAGAAATGCAAAAAATCACATTTATACCAGGAGAGCCAAATATTAAATTTAAATTAAACGAAGAAGATGGAGAATTTGCATTAGTACAGAAAAATGATATTTTTGAATATAACATTTTAGAAGGAAAGAAATACATATATATAATTTTAGAAGGGTTTATATATAGATGTAGTAAAGAATATAAAAATACAGTTGTAAAATTATTAGATATTTATAAGAAAAACTTTATAAGAGAAATAAGATTTAGCAAAAAAGAATTACCAGACTTTTTCTCTTTAGTATTACCAAGAATGAGAGAAAATGTTGATGTTTCAGATATAGATACAGAAAAATTAAAAGACTATATACCAAAAGATTTAACTGTAAAAATATATTTGGATTTTGATAAGAATAATTATATAATAGCAGAATTAAAATTTGTTTATGGAGATACAGAATTTAATCCATTAGATTTAGAAAATATTCCTAAAGTTGCAAGAAATGTAATACAAGAATCTAATTGCTTAAATATGTGCAGAAAAACTGGATTTTTACTAGACTCTGCTAATAATAGATTTGTATTAGTTACAGATGATGCTATATACAAATTCTTATCACAAGATATAGATAAATATACAGAAAAATATGAAGTGTTAGTTACAGATAACTTTAAATCAAAAGAAATTAGACAACCAAGACTTGGAACTGTTGGAGTAAAAATAGAAAATAACTTACTTAACATAGATTTAACAGGATTAGATTTTGACAGAAGTGAGCTTAAAGAAATACTTTCTAAATACAATTTAAGAAAGAAATATCATAGACTAAAAGATGGAAGCTTTTTAGATTTAGAACAAAATGAAGATATAAAATTCTTAAACAGTCTAGAATATGGAATGGAAGTAGATTATAAAGATTTAGAAAAAGGAAAGATAAGAGTTCCTATATATAGATCTTTGTATTTAAACAAGTTATTAGAGAATATTAAAAATGTTGAAGTACAAAAAGACAAAGAATATAAAGAAATTGTAGACAATATTGATACAAGAGAATATACCGAAGAAATTAGAGAACCAAAGAATTTAAATTGTAATTTAAGATACTATCAAAAGATTGGTTATCAATGGCTTAAAATACTAGATGGATATAGATTAGGTGGAATATTGGCAGACGATATGGGGCTTGGAAAAACTGTACAATTAATATCTTTATTACTTGATTATAAAGAGAATACAAAAAATCCATTACCATCTATAGTAATAACACCAAGTTCGCTTGCACTAAACTGGAAAAGTGAAGTAGAAAAATTTGCTAATAATATTAAAGTATTAGTAATAAGTGGAAATTCAGAACAAAGACAAAAACAAATAAAAAGTATTCCAAAATATGATTTAGTAATAACATCATACGATTTACTAAAAAGAGATATGGATATATACAAAGAAGCAGATATATTATTTAAATATCAAATAGCTGATGAAGCACAATATATTAAAAATAGTAATACACAAAATGCAAAATCATTAAAATCTATAAGGGCACAAACAAAATATGCTTTAACTGGTACACCTATAGAGAACTCTCTAGCAGAATTATGGTCTATTTTTGATTATATAATGCCAGGATATTTATTTACATATAAGAAATTTAAACAATTATATGAAGTACCAATTATGAAAGAAAATGATCAAAAAGCAATGGATAAATTAAAAATGATGATAGAACCATTTGTTTTAAGAAGAGTAAAGAAAGATGTTCTAAAAGAATTACCAGAAAAGAGTATTACAATTCTTAATAATGAAATGCAAGGAGAACAATTAGATATTTATTTATCATATTTAGCACAAGCAAAAAAAGAAGCAATGAACGAGATAGAGGGAAATGGATTCGAAAAATCACAAATAAAAATTCTTGCATTGCTCACAAGATTAAGACAAATTTGTTGCCATCCATCACTATTTTTAGATAATTACCTTGGTGAAAGTAGCAAATTAAATCAATGTATAGAAATTGTTAAAGATGCTATATCTGGTAAACACAAAATATTAATATTTTCTGGTTATACATCAATGCTTAATATAATTGAGGGAAATTTAAATAAAGAAGGAATACATTATTATAAATTAACAGGTCAAACAAAAGTAGATGAAAGAGTTAAATTAGTTAATGATTTTAATACAAATCCAGATGTAAAAGTATTTTTAATATCTTTAAAAGCTGGAGGAACAGGACTTAACTTGATTGGTGCAGATATGGTTATTCATTATGATCCATGGTGGAATATGTCTGCAGAAAATCAAGCAACAGACAGAGCATACAGAATTGGACAAAAAAATAATGTTCAAGTATATAAATTAATAACAAAAAATTCTATAGAAGAAAAAATATATGAGTTGCAAGAGAAGAAATCAAAATTAATAGATAATATGCTTAGCACTCAAACAACATTTATTAATAAACTTAATAAAGAAGATATTATGGAATTATTTAACTAAAGATTAGCTGCTGTGAAATAAAACAGCAGCTAATTAAGTATAGAAAGGAAAGATATGAAAGATTATATAAATGTAATAGGAGGAGGACTTGCAGGATCAGAAGCTGCATACCAAATTGCCAAAAGGGGAATAAAGGTAAAATTATATGAAATGAAGCCTAAAAATTTTTCGCCTGCACATTCTAATGAAAATTTAGCAGAAATAGTTTGTAGTAATTCGTTTAAATCTAACTTACATACAAACGCATGTGGAGTTTTGAAGGAAGAATTAAGGATTTTAGATTCGTTGCTGATTAAAATTGCAGATGAAACAGCAGTACCAGCAGGACAAGCATTAGCTGTAGATAGAGAAAAATTTTCTGAAAAAGTTACTGAAGAAATACAAAAAAATGAAAATATAGAAATTATAAATGAAGAAGTAACAAATTTAGAAGAATTGGTAAAAGATACAATTACAATAATTGCAAGTGGTCCTTTAACTTCTGATAGTTTGGCAAAAGAAATCTCGAAGATAACAAACCAAGATAAATTATATTTTTATGATGCAGCAGCTCCGATAGTAACAAAAGAAAGTATTAATTTTGATATTGCTTTTTGGGGAGAGAGATACGAACAAGAAAGAGAAAAAGACGAAAGTATAGAAGATTGGCAAAAAAGAATAGAAGCTAATAAAGAAAAACAAAATTATATAAATCTTCCTATGAATGAAGAAGAATATAACATTTTTTATGAGAATTTAGTGAATGCAGAAGTTGTAGAGCTACATAATTTTGAAAAAAGAGAAATTTTTGAAGGATGTATGCCTATAGAAATTATGGCAAAAAGAGGTAAGGATACTTTAAGATTTGGTCCACTAAAACCTGTAGGTTTTACAGATCCTAGAACAGGAAGAAGACCATACGCTTTAGTACAATTAAGACAAGATGATTCAGATGGAAGAATATTTAATATAGTAGGATTTCAAACTAATTTAAAGTTTGGAGAGCAAAAAAGAGTATTTTCATTAATTCCTGGATTAGAAAAAGCAGAGTTTATAAAATATGGTGTTATGCATAGAAATACTTATATAAATTCTACAGAATTATTAGATAATACATATAATATGAAGGATAATCGCAATATATTTTTTTCAGGACAAATTACAGGAGTAGAAGGGTATGTTGAATCTATTGCATCTGGATTGATTGCAGGAATAAATGCTGTAAATATGTTACAAAATAAAGAAAAATTTATATTACCAAAAGAAACTATAAATGGGGCATTGGCAGATTATATTTCAACTCCAAAAGAAAAATTTCAACCTATGAATGCTAACTTTGGAATTGTTCCTGCTTTGGATAAAAGAATAAAAGATAAAAAACTTAAATATGGAATTTTAGGGGATAGAGCATTAGAAGAATTAAATAAAATAATAAAAAAATAGTTTCGCTAGATGTATAGATTACTTTGCAATCAACAAACATATGAAACTTAAATTTGTTATATACGTAAAAAAAGGAAGTTTTAAAAACTTCCTTTTTATCTTCCATTGCTTCTTGGATCATTATTATTATTTTGTCTATTAATTTTTTCTTGATATCCTT
>CALXPV010000061.1 GCA_944390295.1 uncultured Clostridia bacterium
ATTCATCACGCTCTCTCGAACTTTTGTTTGTTTTTAGTTCAAAAATAAAATACAAGTTTCCTTGTACTTTATTGGTGGGCAGGGATGGATTCGAACCATCGTACTCAAATGAGAACAGATTTACAGTCTGCCGCCTTTAGCCACTCGGCCACCTACCCAAATATTAAATTAAAAATGGTGCTCCCTCAAGGATTTGAACCTTGGACCCACCGGTTATGAGCCGGTTGCTCTGACCAACTGAGCTAAGGGAGCTCGTCAACGAAATTTATTTTACTATGTTTAATATAATATGTCAATAGTTTTTTACAATTTTTTATAATATTTTTTAGGGCATTATCTTTTCATTGATAATGCCCTAATTTTATTGGTTACATTTATGTTAAAAAGTTACATTTTACTAATTTTCAGATTTTCCTTCAGGTAAAGCTGGAACTTCTAAAACAACTCTTATGCTCATGATATATTTTATTGTTCTTACAAATTTGCTGTTTTTAATTCTTTGCCATAAGCTTGGTTTTGCTTCAAAAGTTTCTGGTTCATAAGTTTCTACTTCTTCTATTATTGGTTCTACTGTTTTAACTTGTTTTGCAGATTGTACTTCTACTTTTTCTTGTACTGGTTCTTCTACTACAGTAGCAACTTTAGCTTTCTTCTCTTTCTTTTGAGCTTTTGCCTTTTTAACTTTTTCTACTGGTTTAGCTTCTTCTATAACCTCTTCTACACTATTTCCTGCTGGTGCTGGAATTTCTTTTAATGCATCTGCAATTTCTATTCCAATATAACTTAATGCTTTTGATCTATCCTCAATTCTTTCCATATCTATTTCTATATGTAAGTTTGATTCTAGGTTTGATATTCTAGCATTTAGTAATTTTAGAGCATCTTTATAATGATCTGTTTCTTTACTTCTAGATCTTCCTATTATTAATAATGTATTTATTATATCTTCATCAAAAGAATCTTGAGCTTCTTTTACTGCTTCTTTCCAATTTTTTTCTTTGTCTTGAGTTTTTTGTAATAATTCTTTTAATTTTTCTCCTAGACTTATATTCATTTCTCTTTGTCTGATTAATTCTTCTATTTGTTTTGTATTTTCCTCAAATTCTTTTGTTGTAAATTCTACTAAATCAAATGCAGCATTATATACGCTCGCAGGGAAATTTTGTTTTTTAGGATACTCTATCAAATATGTTTTTATCGCTTCAACTAAATCCTTAAAGTAAGTATCTTCTTCTAATTGAACGATTTTCTTCTTACTCTTAGGATTAATCATTTTATGTACTTTTTCTATATTTGATAATATTTTCTCCTCCGTTATTACCATTCTAACATTTACTATGCCAGATCTAGACATGTAAATTCCCTCCTTCATCATATGTAAATTCCGAAATACTAAAGTTATTATACATCTTTCTACAATAAACTACAATATCTTTACCTTTAATAATGTATTTCATTTTTGTTACGCTTTTGTAATATTTCTGTAATGTTATACTTTTAGACCATTAATTACTATTTTCTCTATTTCCCTATACATTGTTTGAATATCTATGTCTTCTTCCATTTTAAACTTATATATTAGGCAAGAGCTTGTAACACTAAATATTTCTGCAGCTATTGCAGAAGGATCTCCATCTACTATTTCGCTTTTTTCTATTCCTTTTTTTATAATCTCTTCTATAATCTCAATATATTCTAATACATATTGTCTACTTCTTTTATTTCTTTCTTCTTTGCCCCACATTTGGCTAAGAATTATTGTTATTAAACTTTCATATTTTACTATGACCTTAATTTGTATTAAAATAATTGCTCTTATTTTATCTATGTAATTTGAAACTTTATCTGTTTTGATTTTTATACTATTTTTTAATAGTTTCATTCCCTCTTCTACTAAAAAATTAAATATTTCTTCTTTGCTAGAAAAATGATAATATAATGTTCCCTTTGCCACACCTACAGTCGCAGTTATTTCCTCTATACTTGTAGCTTCATATCCTTTATCCGCAAACAATTGCATTGCTGTTTCAAAAATTTTTCTTTTTGTTTTATTCATTAACATATCTCCTATTTCTTCTAAATTTTAAAATAAAGAAATTTCTAATTTTAGTCCATCTACTTACTTTAACAACTAAATAAAATTTATTTGGATCTTTTTCTTCCATATCTTTCTCCTTTGTATAACTTCTTTTTTAGTTTACTATAACTACAATATTTTATCAATATTATTTTTCTAATTTTCCTATTAAATCTATTCCATCAAAATCTATAATTTCTGCATTTACAATTTCATTTTCTAAATTTTTAGTTTCATCTTTTATTTTTACCATTATATAATTTGTAGTATGTCCTTTATAGTAACCGTTTTCTTTTTCTTCTATTAGAACTTTTAATACTTTGCCTATATATTTCTTATTTTGTTCTATTTCATTTTTATCTGATAATTCTATTAACTTATTACTTCTTTCTTCCTTAATGTTTCCATCTATTTGATTTGGCATTTTTTCCGCTTTTGTTCCTTTTCGTGGTGAATATTTAAATACATGCATTTTGTAAAAGTTAATATCCTTTAAAAATTCATAAGTTTTTTGGAACTCTTCTTCTGTTTCGCCAGGAAAACCTACTATTATATCAGTTGTTAATGCAACATTTGGAAATACTCTTCTTAGTAATTCCGTAGCACTTTTAAATTGTTCTGTATTATAGTGTCTGTTCATTCTTTTTAATGTTTCATCACATCCACTTTGTAAAGATAAATGAAAATGATCACATATTTTATCTAAATTTTTTAATCTATATACAAAATCTTCTGTTATTAATGTAGGTTCTAATGAACTTAATCTTATTCTTTCTATACCATCTATTTTATTTATTTCTTCTAATAAATCTATTAATGTTATATCTTCATTTAAGTCCTTACCATATGAAGCAACATGTATTCCCGTAATTACTATTTCTTTTATTCCCTTTTTTGCTAATTCTTCTACTTCTTTTTTTACATTCTCTATTTGTCTACTACGAATACGACCTCTAGCATATGGTATTATGCAATATGTACAAAATTGGTTACATCCATCTTGCACTTTAATTGCCACTCTGTTTTTATCTGTATAATCTACTGTTCCAAAATCCACAAATTCTTTTTGATGCATTACATCAGAAATATGTTCAATTTGTTTTTTAGTTTTTAATTCTTCTTCAACATATTTTACTATTTCTGTTTTTTCGCTTATTCCTAAAATTAAATCTATATCTCTTATTTCTTCTAATTTATCTTTTGCAACTTGTGCATAGCAACCAACAGCTACAACTGTTGCATCTGGATTTAATTGTTTTGTTCTTCTAATCATTTGTCTAGATTTTTTATCAGACATACTTGTAACAGTACATGTGTTTATTACATATATATCGGCTTTTTCAGAAAAATCTACTATTTCATATCCCTTTTCTAAAAAAGCCTGTATCATTCCATTAGTTTCATATTGATTTACTTTACAACCTAGTGTATAAAAAGCTACTTTCATTTTCTCCCTCTTTCTTATTACATAGTAATAACTTTATACAGTATTTCCTATGTTTGTACACTTGCTAAGTTTTGCATTTAGTGGTTATTATATCAACAAATTGAGTTTTTTTCAACATTTTACATACTGTTTACTTTTTTTGAAAGTTATAATATATTATTCTAAAATAGTATTATAGGAGGCAAATATGAACTCTGAAAATTTTATCTTTTTTGCTAATAATGGTTTCCTAATTACAGATGTAGCAGAAAATGTTGATGGACATATATATAGTCCAACGGAAGTTAATAAAATAGTAGCGGATTTCGGATTTCAAAAAGGCTATCGCAAAAAAAATGTAAGTATTGCAGATATTGTTGGATATGATAGTGAATTTCATGGCAATTTTGATAATATTTTTGATAGTATGGATTATTTTTTTGATGAATATGGTAGTTTATATCAAAAAAGATCTACGAAAATGCTTGAATATTCAAAAGATGATATTATCGAAGGACTTTCCAGTTCTTTTGAAATAGAGCCTATGTCCTTAATAGAAACTGGTGAAGGGACATATACAGTTTTTACTAATGGACTTCATCGATATACATTACTTAGAGCTTTATATTTATGCGAGGCATCTAAAGTTCAGGGTGATGAAGATGCTTTAAGCGCATTAAAGGAAAAATATACAATTCCCGCAAATGTACAGGAAATAGATTTAGATAAAACTTATTGTGCTTTTCTTTTAGATTATGTGGCTGGAAGTGGCGTAAAAACTATAGATGCAGAATTTGATTCTATGCATAATATTACTTCTAATGCTAAAGTTACTTTTACAGACGGAACATCTAAATCTTTAAATAATAAAGAACTTATTGAACTTACTGATGAGAAAGTTAAAAGCGAAAAACTTTTACCTTTTATTGTTCAAAATTATACTAAGAAATATCCAAGTTTTAAACAATTTATAGATACTAATTTTGATTATTTAAATAAAATCCCTGATATAAATGATGTAACGAGGTGGTAGATGATGCTTTATATACAAGAATGCTTAGCTGATTTAAAAAATAATTTACCTATAAAAGATTTTGAAATATTTTATGAATTAAAAGATGATAATAAGACAATTGGATTTTCTGCATTTCGTAAGTCTAATGAAAATCCAATATATATTTTTGTAAAAAAAGAGTTCAGAGGTAATGGCTATGGAAAGTTTTTATTTTCACAAATGTTTGAAAAATTAAAAGATTTAGATTTTAATGAATTTATTTTTACCTTTGATAAAAATAATATTCCTATTTTAAGAATTTTGGAATATTTTAGTGCAGTACATGTTAATACTAAAAAGAATAATTGTACATATATGATTCCAAAAGATTTTGTTATTTAATTAATGAAAAGAAGAAGTATAATTATAGCCACCAAAGGAAATTTGAGATTTCCTTTGGAGACTATAATTGGATGGAACAAAAAAAAAGAGGGATTTTAGGACCGTCCCTAAATCCCTTCTTATTTTCTTAAAATCCTTAATGCATTTAATACTGTAAGTAATGTAACACCTGTATCTGCTAATACTGCAAGCCATATTGGTGCTGTTCCAAATAATCCAACTATTAATACTACTAATTTAGCAAGTAATGAGAATGTTATATTAAATTTAACAATCCTCATTGTCTTTTTAGCTACTCTTATTATATTAGGCAACATTCCAATTTCATTAGAAATTAGTATTCCATCTGCTGTGTTATTTGCAATTTCTGAGCCTGTTCCCATACTCATTCCAAAATCCGCTGTAGCAATTACTGGACTATCATTAATTCCATCACCTAAAAATGTTACTTTGTTTTTCTTAGATTGAAGTTCTTTTACTTTGTCTAATTTCTCTTGTGGTAATAATTCTGCATATACTTTTGAAATATTTAATTTATCAGCAATGTTTTTGGCTGCTTTTTTATTATCGCCAGTTAAAATTGCAACATCTTTTATACCAGCTTCTTTTAAGTCATTTAATATATTTTCCACATTATTTCTTAATTCTTCTTTTAATGTTATATATCCCACAATCTCTTTATCAACTGCAAGTGTTATTGTATTTTGAGTATAATCTTTTGTATCAACATTATATTTTTCTAGAAGTTTCTTATTTCCAAATAAAATTTCTTTTCCTTCTATAATTCCATATAATCCATGTCCTGAATATTCTTTATAGTCTTTTACTTCTAATTTATTCACATCTTTTTTATAAGTTGTTACAGCTGTTGCTATTGGATGATTTGATAAACTTTCTATACTATAAATATATTCTAACATTTTATTTTCATCTATTTTAGTTGCTTTAAGTTCATCTATAACCATTTTACCTGTTGTTAAAGTTCCAGTTTTGTCAAATGCAATTATATCTGTTTTAGCAAGATTCTCTATATGTTTTGTTCCTTTTATTATCATTCCTTTTCTAGAGATTGCTCCAATACAAGAAAAGAATGATAATGGAATAGATATTACTAAACTACATGGGCAAGATGCTACTAAGAAAAATAGTGCTATGTCTATCCATTTGCTCATGTTTTCTCCTAATATTAGTGGAATTATTACTAATAAAAGAGCAATTATAATTACTATTGGTGTATATATCTTAGAAAATTTAGTTATAAATTTCTCTGTTTTGCCTTTATTATTTGTTGCTTCATATACTAAATCTATTATTTGTGATGCCATAGAATCTTTATATTCTTTTTCTGCTTTTATATATAAAACACTACTTAAATTTATACTTCCAGAAACAACTTCATTTCCAGTTTTAACTTTTACAGGTTTACTTTCACCTGTTATTGGTGATGCATCTATTTGTGACTCTCCAGATGTTACAATTCCATCAACAGGTATTTTTTCTCCTGGTTTTACAAGTAAGTTATCTCCTATTTTTACATCTTCTACTTTAATTACTTTTACATCTTCTCCATCTAATAGATTTGCATTATTTGCTTTAATTTTAGTTATATCTTCTATATTTTTATTAGATTTTTCTTCTGCAAATTCTTCTAAAAATTCTCCTAATTTAAATAACAATACAACCATACAACTTTCTGCATATTCACCTTTTATAAATGCACCTATAATTGCAATTGTCATTAATGTACTTTCTTCAAAATTAAATTTAAATAGATTTTTTATTCCTTTTACTAATAAATCATATCCTGCAAGTAAAACTGCTACTAAATATATCCATAATTTATATTCTGCAAATTGTGGAATAAAGCCTATTCCAAATACAATTAATGACATTATATATAAAACAATTTCACTTTTTTTATTTTCTTTTTCTTCACAATGATCATGACTACAACAACTCATTTTTTTCTTCCTCCTCTAAAATATGATCTAAGGCCATTTGTATAATAAGTTCCACATGCTTGTCATTTAAACTATAAAAAATCTGCTTTCCATCTCTTCTAAATTTAACTAACTTACTATTTCTTAAAAGTTGTAATTGATGTGATACTTGTGATTGATTTAAATTTAATAATTCACATAAGTCACAAACACAAAGTTCTTCTTTTAATAAACTACATATTATTTTTAATCTTGTTTCATCAGAAAACAATTTAAATACATTAGATAATTTTGCGTATTCGTCTGCTTTTGGTTCTCTTTCTTTTACTTTATTTATTTTATTTATATGTGGGCAATTTTCTGCACACACTAATTTATCTTCTTCCATCTTTACCTCCTGTTATATCATATGAGTATTCGTTCATATGATTACTTATTCATATGATATAACAAAAAAAATAATCTGTCAATATATAACAGATTATTTTATAAATAATTATTCTTCATCTTTTTTTGTTTCTTCAGCTTTTGGAGCTTCTTCAGTTTTAACTTCTTCTACTGGTGTAGCTTCTGTTTCAACTGCTTTTGCTTCTTCTACTGGAGCTTCAACATTTTCTTCTACTACTGGTTCTTCTTCAACTGCCACTTTTACTGTAATTTCTTTATTTTCAATTCTTGCACCAATTTGTTCTTTAGTTTTAGCAGCTTTACCTACTCTATCTCTTAGGTAATATAATTTAGCTCTTCTTGCTTTACCTACTCTAACTAATTCAACTTTTTCTACTAATGGTGAGTGGATTAAGAAAGTTTTTTCTACACCTACACCAGAAGCTATTCTTCTAACTGTGAATGTAGCGTTTACTCCTCCACCTTGTTTTTTAATAATAATTCCTTCAAATACTTGGATTCTTTCTCTATTTCCTTCTTTTATTCTTTGGTGAACTCTTACAGTATTTCCAACCTTAAGAACTGGTATCTT
>CALXPV010000062.1 GCA_944390295.1 uncultured Clostridia bacterium
ATAAAAAAAGATACACTAAAAAGTGTATCTATATTAAATCTGCTAATTCATATTTAATTATTTTTGCTAAATCTTCTAAACTCATTTCTACTTGATATCCAATTTTACCAGCACTAAAAATTATCGTATCATAATTTTTAGCTGTCTCATTTATAACTGTCTTAAATTGTTTTTTCATTCCTATTGGAGAACATCCACCATGGATATATCCAGTTACAGGTAATAACTCTTTTGATTTAATCATTTCAATCTTTTTTTCACCTACAACTTTTGCAGCCTTTTTTAAATTTAATTCTTCAGCAACAGGAATTACAAAAACATAATAGTTTTTAGATGTTCCTATTGTTACAAGAGTTTTGAAAACTTTATTTTTATCTTCATTTAAATATTCTGCAACTTCTACTCCACTTATAGCATCTGAATCTCCATAAAAATATTTGTTATATGTAATTTTATTTTTATCTAATATTCTCATTACATTTGTTTTTTCTTCCACTTTTTTCACCTTATATTTTTATAATTTTTTCCCAAGGTAAACTTTCTTTTCCAAAATGTCCATAATTTGTAGTTTGTGAATAAATTGGTTCTTTTAGTTTTAAATAATTTATTATTCCATTTGGTGTTAAATCAAATTTATCTTCTATTAATTTTGCAATTTCTTCATCTTCCATTTTACCAGTTCCATATGTGTTAACATATATAGAAAGTGGCTTTTCAACTCCTATTGCATAAGATACTTGTATTTCGCATTTGTCCGCATATCCATTTGCTACAATATTTTTAGCAATAAATCTAATCATATATGCTGCTGATCTATCAACCTTTGTAGCATCTTTTCCAGAAAATGCTCCACCACCATGTCTTGCATATCCACCATATGTATCTACAATTATTTTTCTTCCAGTAAGACCTGTATCTCCTAAAGGTCCTCCTATAACAAATCTTCCTGTTGGATTTATAAATATTTTTGTATTTTCATCCATCATTTCTTGTGGTATAACTGCATCAATTATTTCTCTTTTTACATCTTCTCTTAAGTTTTCTATATCCACAGTATCTAAATGTTGTGTAGAAACCAATACATTTTCAATTCTTTTTGGTTTGCCTTCTTCATATTCTACAGTAACTTGAGTTTTTCCATCTGGTCTTAAATAATTTAAAATTCCTTTTTTTCTAACTTCTGTTAATCTTTTAGATAATTTATGTGCCATATATATGCTATAAGGCATATATTCTTCTGTTTCATTACATGCAAAACCAAACATTATACCTTGGTCTCCTGCACCACCTGTATCAACACCCATAGCTATATCTTGACTTTGTTTAGTTATGTTTATATCTAATTCAAAAGTTCTGTAGTCCATATCTGTTTCTGCATTATCAAAACCAATTTCTTTTACTGTATCTCTTGCTATTTTTTCAACATCTAATTTAGCATTTGATGTAATTTGTCCTGCTATTGTTATTTTATTTCCTGATGCAAATGTTTCTACTGCAACTCTAGATTCTTTGTCTTGTCTTAAACATTCATCCAATATTCTATCTGATATACTATCACATAATTTATCTGGATGCCCTTCTGTTACACTTTCTGATGTAAAATAATACTTTTTCATTTTCTTCTCCTTTTATTTTTTTATTTATTATTACAAACCAATATTATATCACCATCTTTAAAATGATGGTGATTATACCAAACATTTATATAATATTTCTTCTAACTTTGTTGTATCTATTACAGATTCTATACATGCATTTAGCATATCTTTTGGTGTTGTTTTTGTTAAATCTAGTTCATATCCATTATATACAGCAATTTCCCTTATAAATTCTCTTATAGTTCTACCATTACCTTCTCTAAATGGATGTAATACATTAAGCTCTGCCATATAATATGCTAATTTTTTGGACATTTCTTCTTTACTTAGTCCTTTTAAATAATTTTCTTCCTTTAATTTATCTAAAAGCTTTACTAATTCTTGTTCTATATATTGCCATTCAGCAAATCTAAAATTACCTTTTGCTATATTTTCGCTTCTAAGTAAACCTGCAAAACCATATACTTCATCAAATAAAAATTTGTGAATCCATAAAAAATGTTTTATATCAAAATTACCAATATTTTCTTTTTGTCTTAATATAAATAATTTTGCTAAAACGATTTTTCTTTCGTAATTATATAACTTTTCTTGATCTTGTATATTTAATTTATTTTTTAGTATGTCTGTTCCTTCGTAGCAATAAATTGAATTTCTGGCTTCGTATAATTCGTACATAAAAAAGCCTCCTTTATAGAGATTCTTTTTTTATTGTATTTATCATATCTATTTCTGTTATTTTATTTTCTTGAAATGCCTTTAATAAAGATATGTCTTCTTCTGTTACATACATATCTTCTATTGCTAAATCCTGTTTCAAATTTTCTATATCAAATTTAAATTTTTTTTCATTAAACATATTATTTCTCCTTAAAACATACTACCCTTTTATTATACCACATTTTTGCTCATTTTTCAATAATTTTAGCCTTTTTATACACAAATTCTAAAAGGTCAGTATATTAAATAATTTTAATACAACTGACCTTAATTTTTAATTAAATCCTAAATATCTTGTTTTCTTAGAAAATGCTAATATTCCTTCAAAAATTGGTCCTAATAACCATAGTCCGAATCCAAATCCTATTCCTTTTCCAAATCCTTCTGCTAAAGTAAATTTAGAATATATGTTTATTATTGCCAATATAAACCATCCTATAACAGGAACTATTAATAGTAATAATACCCAAGGTGTAATTCCGCAAACCTTATACATTACAACATCACGATATATTGGAATTAATGATGCCCATGCATGTTTTCTTGCTTTACTAAATATTCTCCATCTAATTATTATGTTATATATTGCAAGTATTATAAATATAACAATTGCAACTTTAACAATCCAAAATGCAAAAAACAAATCAACACCTAAAGAAATTTTATCATTTACACTCATTTTTTGTTGCACATTATCTAGTATTTCTGCTGGTGTAGAACCTTCTTGTATTTGCTCTTCTATATCATTTACATCAATATTTTCTGTTAGTATTTCGTTTAATTTTTCTCCATCAACAGCTCTTAAAAAAGTTGTTCCAGAATTAATTAAACTTTCATCAATTCCTTTTTCTTCTAGTATTTGTTTATTATCTTCTATCGCATCAGCAATTTGATCATTGCTATAATTTTTGCTTAAATCTTGATACATTTTTATTGCATCTGTTATATCAATATTATCTATATTCTCTTTTATATATTGTTCTGCTTGATCTATACTTTCAAAATTCATTTCTCTTGCATACACTGAAATTGCTTCTATTCCTGTTGCTTTAACAAATGATGTTATAAAAACTATTACACTAATTATAATTAAAGATATGCATATTTTTCTTTTCATATTTTCCTCCATTATTCTTCATTTACTTCCATTATAGAATATACACTATCACTGTTTAATTCTTTTATATTTATTACTACTCCTATTTCTACTACATTTCCACCTAATTCTTCTAATTTTCTTTTTATAGCTTGAACAGTATTCCCTGTAGCATATATATCATCTACAATATAAAAATTTTTTCCTTGGTAATTTTCATTTTCTACCAATTTTGGAAGTGAAAGTATATCTTTCCCATATTCTTTTTCATATTCAAAATCTGCAATAACTGTGGATGGTGGTAATTTCCCTTTTTTTCTAGCTGGAATAAATCCTATATTCATTTTTGTGGCTACTGGACATCCAAATAAAAATCCTCTTGCCTCTGGTGAAACAATATAATCTATTTTTTTATCTTTTACTTTATTAATAAATAAATCTATTATTTCTTGGTATGCATTATTGTTAATTATTAATGGCATTATATCTACATATTCCACACCTTTTTTAGGAAAATCTTTTTCTGTTCTAATAGATATATTTGTTTTTAAATCGTTTTTTAATATCTTCATAAGAACCTCCAAAAAGAATACTATTTACACATATAATTAAACTATAATTTTAGCTTTTTCGCAATAGTTTTACATTTTATTTAATAATTCCTTAATAAATTTCCATATATTTTTAGTAGAGCTTATAGAAAGTTTTTCACTTGGACTATGAACATCAAATGTGTTTGGCCCTATGCATACATATTCACAACTTGGCTTTTTACTAGTAAAAAATCCTCCTTCGACAACTCCTTGTGATATAACTTCTTGTAAATCTTTTTTAAAAAGTTCTTTATATACTTTTTTACATCTATCTGCTAAAAGATTTTTTTCATTTTTTGGTACTCCTTTTAAATTTTGATACCATAATATTTCCATATCATATTTTTTTATTAAACTATTTAGATTTTCTAAATACTCCTTCTCATATTCGTATACATTACTTCTTTCAGAAAATTCTATTTCTATATTTTCTTCATTTATTTGTATTTTCGCCATATTCCCTGATTGCAATACAATTCCTTTTTCATCTCTTTTTATAGCTCCGTTTTGGAATTCTGTAATAAAATTTATTATTTTCTTTGTACTTTCTTTATCAATTATATTTGAAATATTATCTATTTTATTTAATTCTATTTTTACTTCTTTGCCATAAAACTCTTTTTGTTTAGCTATCTCATTTTTTATAATTTTTTCTGCATCTGTATTATTTGTTGTAAATTTTATATATGCATTTCTTGGAATTACATTTACTCTGCTTCCACCTTCAATTTTTGAAATTTGAACATCTCCTAATTTTTTTATTATTTCCATTGCTAGTTTTATTGGATTTCCTCTTGTTTCATCACCTATATTTCCTCCAGAGTGTCCACCTTTAAAATTATCATATATTAATTCAAATCCTTTTTGATTTGATTGGCATCTAGTAAAATTTATTTTTCCTTTCCATTCATTACATTCTGCAGAACTTATTAAAATTTTTCCTTCTTTTCCATTATCTAACGAAATTATTTTATTACTTTCTATTTTTCCTAAATCTAAGTTTATTGCCCCTAACATTGTTGTTTCCTCTTCTGATGTAAAAATACATTCTAATTTAGGTGCATTCATTTTTTCACAGTCTAATATTGCTAATATAATTGCAACTCCAATTCCATTATCTGCTCCAAGTGTTGTTCCTTTAGCTTTTATAAAATCCCCATCAATATATAAATCCAATCCATCTTTAGAAAAATCATGTTTACTTTCAGGAATCTTTTCGCAAATCATATCTGTATGTGCTTGCAAAGCAATTGGGGCTTTATTTTCTTTTCCTGGTGTAGCCTCCTTTTTTATTACAATATTTCTAAAATCATCTGTGTAATATTCTAGATTTCTTTCTATCGCAAAATTCTTTAAATATTCTACAATTTTATCTTCTTTTCCAGATTTTCTTGGAATTTTGCTTATCTCTTCAAAATATTTCATAACCTTACATGGCTTTATTCCTTCTAACATAAATACCTCCAATTTATTTTAAATATCTTTGTAAGAACTCTTTTGTTCTTTCTTTTTTAGGGTTATCTATAACTTCTTCTGGCTTACCTTCTTCTATAATTTCTCCTTTACTCATAAAAATAACTCTATCTGCAATTTCTCGAGCAAAACCTATTTCGTGTGTTACTATAACCATTGTTCTTTTTTCACTTGCAAGTTGTTTTACAACTTTTAGTACTTCTCCTACAAGTTCCGGATCAAGTGCACTTGTAGGCTCATCCATAAAAATAATTTTTGGATTTATTGCTAATGTTCTTGCAATAGATGCTCTTTGTTGTTCTCCACCAGATAAATTACATGGATATTGATTTATTTTCGCTTCTAGACCCATTCTCGTCAAAATTTTAGTACCTTCTTTATCTGCTTCATCCTTTGATTTTTTTAATACTTGTATCATAGCTTCTGTTACATTTTCTAAAACAGTTAAGTGTGGAAATAAATTAAAATTCTGAAATACCATCCCACATTCTAAATTCATTTTATTTAATGTTTCTTTATCTGTATATACAACTTTTTTGTTTTTGCTATCATATTTTTTAGGTAATTTATTTTCTGTTTTAATTTCTTTTATCATAGAATCTCCACATATTTTTATATTACCAGCATCTATTTTTTCTAATTGGTTGATACATCTTAATACTGTAGACTTACCAGAGCCAGAAGAACCAATTATTGCTAATACTTCACCTTCATTTACAGAAAAAGAAACGTTTTTTATTGCATAATTATCTCCAAACTTTTTTACTAAATTTTGAACTTCTAATATTTTACTCATTCTTCCTGCTCCTTTCTTAAGTTATAGTATAATAACTATATTTTTTCTCTGCTTTATTAAATGCATAAGTAATTATTGTACATAATACTAAATACATTAGTCCTGCAACACATAATGGCAAAATAGAAAATTGATAACTTGCTTGTTTTTGTGCTAGTGCAAATATTTCTGTAATACCTATTATTTGTGCTAATGAAGTAGTTTTTATTAATGATATTACTTCATTTGACATTGCTGGCAATATTCTTTTTACAATCTGTGGTAACAATATTCTAAAAAATGTTTGCGTTTTACTAAATCCTAAGGTAAATGCTGCTTCCTTTTGCCCTTTAGGTATGCTTAAAATTCCACTTCTAAATATCTCTGCAAAATATGCTGCGTAATTTACTACAAATGCAATTATTATTGCTACAAATCTGTCATATGTTACATTAAACAAATAATATGGTGCAAAATATATAAATATTATTTGTAACATCATTGGTGTTCCTCTTATTATTAAAATATATAATTTTGTAATTAAATTTACTAACTTACATTTTGAATTTCTGGCTATTGCTACTAATATTCCTGCTGGAATTCCTAGTATTAAAGTAAGTATAAAAATTAATAATGTTGTTCCTAGTCCTTCCGATAATATTTTTAATAAATTCAAAAAATCATCCATAATTTATGTCTCCTTTCTAGGGATTTAGGGACGGTCCTAAAATCCCTTTTCTATTAAAATTTATTATTAAATCTGATTAAGTTTAATATTATTTCATACAATAGGGAAAAAAGGACCGTCCCCAAATCCCTTTAAACTGTTAAATCTGCTCCAAGCCATTTTTCTGATAATTCTTTTAATTTTCCTTCTGCTCTTAATTCATTTAGTGCATTTTCTACTTTATCCTTTAATTCTGTATTTCCTTTTTTAAAAGCAATAACCATTCCTTTTGATTCTTCTCCTATCCCAATAGCATCAAATGTTTTAAAATCTTTATTTTGATTTTTTATTATATAATTTCCTGAAATTTGGCTCATATAAACTGCATCTATATTTCCTGTTTCTAAATCCATAAGAGCTGTTAAATAATCTGTATATCCTATTACTTCATCTAGTTCTTTACCATATTCAGAATCATTTAATCTTTTTTCTTGTATAGAGCCACTTTGTACTCCTATCTTTTTACCTTTTAATTCATCTTGGTTTGTATAACTTGAATTTCCTTTTACAACAAACATTGATTTATCTTTAACATATGGATTACTTAATGTCATTGCTTCATTTCTTTCTTCTGT
>CALXPV010000063.1 GCA_944390295.1 uncultured Clostridia bacterium
TATTGAAGAATTTCTGTTACAAGCTCTGCTGCAGAGGATGCATATACCTCTTGAAATGTAAGAGTTGCATTTTCAATGTAGTCTGTACTTCTTCTATGATGATCTATAATTACAACTTGATTAATCTTTTCTAGTAATTCTGGTACTTCTACATAATTCTTTTTATGAGTATCTACAACTACTAGTAAAGTTTTGTTAGTTATTAAATCTAGTGCTTCATTTTTATTAATTATAACATCTTTATATTCTTCATCTTTTTCTAGTTCTTCTATAAATTTCTTTAATGTCATACCATATGTGTTGTTTACTATATATGCTTCTTTATTTAAAGTTTTAGCTAATCTATAAATTCCTAAGCTTGAACCCATAGAATCTATGTCACCATTAGAATGTCCCATAATAAGAACATTATCTGATTCTTCTATTAAGTTCTCTAAAGCATGTGCAACAATTCTAGCTTTAACTTTAGTTCTTTTTTCAACTTCTTGAGTTCTTCCACCGAAAAATACATATTTTCCATTTTCTCTAACTACAGCTTGATCTCCACCTCTACCAAGTACTATATCCATACTTGCTAAAGCCGATTTGTATTTTTCATAGTTTGAATCTCCATCTGCAGAAATGGCTATACTTAATGTTAATTGTAATCCTGCCTCAATATTAATGTCTTTAATTTTATCTAATATATCAAATTTACTTTCTTTAAGTTCTTCCATATACTTATGTTCAAATATATAAACAAAAGTATTTCTGTCGTTTTTTACAACTATTCCTCCAGTAGAAGCTGCCCAATCATATATTGCTTTTTCTACTTCTGCAATAACTTGCGGTCTATTTTCTACATCTATTCTTTGCATTATTTCTTCATAACTGTCTATCATTAATATTCCTACACAAGTTTTTGCATCATCATATTTCTTTTTGTCTTTAACTGATTGTGTTATATCTAAAAAATATAGAATTGTAATATATTCAGATTTTTCATTGTGTTTTGCTCTGATGTATTCACCAATCATTTTATATATTTTGTTTCCAACATGAACTATTTTTGTAATTGTTTTTTGTTTTTTGTCATGTCCATTTTCTATATCTTCTTTTATTTCTTCTAATATATCTATTAAATAGTTGTTTATATCCACATTTGCAAATTCATAAACAAATTTAGAACTTTTCCAAACAACATTACCATTTGTTTCTATTATTATTAATGGAAATGGTGAATTTATAAGTGACTTCTTAGCAGTACCATCCATTGTCATTGTTAAGTTCTGTATTTGTCTAGACATCTCTGCATTTCTTTTATTATTTGTCCAATAAGAATATATTAATATTAAAATATATAATATAATTCCTGGAATTATAAATATTGGCTTATTTATGCATATAAAAATTATTAGAAGTGCTATAATGGCTAAATATATTTTTGTTCTTGAAGTTATTTTTTCAAGAAATCTATTATTATTCAGCATACAATATCTCCTTTTATTTTTCATAAATCTCTTTTTAATTGTACGCTAAATTGCTGTAGTTGTCAACTTTTTTTGCCAGTTTGAACTTTAGGGACGGAGCCTAAAGTTCAATTACTTTACATGGTTAAAGTTCCGTTTGGAGTATTTACTATTGTTAATATATCTTCTTCTTTTCCATTTTCTGCATTAATATATACTAAAAATTCTGTTCCTCCCACTGCTCCTTTAAATTCCCAACACAAAATTTCTGTTTTATATTCTGTTGGAATTACTGCTAAGCCTTCAGCTTTTATTTCTAAATCTTTATTTAATTTTTTCTTTGCCTCTTCTTTACTAATTTTTGGATCTTTTAATTTTCTTTCTGTGTGTGAATTTAAATATCCTTCTGTTTCTATTCCTAATATTTCTCCATTATCTAAAGCCACTTTTAATTTTATTAAGTCTGGATACATTATTACATCATTTTGTGAATAAGCATAATTTATAGTCATTACTCCTTCTTCTTTTATATAATAAGTAGCTTTCATATCATTATATCCTTTTGATTCTAAGAATTTTATACCTATATCTTTGGCAGTTTTTGCATCTATAGTTTCTGCCCCAACATCTCTATTAAAGTTTGTATATAATATATGTCCACCTTTCTTAGTAATTGCTATATTTATATCGCTTGCATTTTCCTCATCATTTAATTTTATAGTAAAATCAAAAGTTGGAATGTCTGCATTTTCTGCAAGTCCATTTGAATTAATTTCTTTTATTCTGTCATTTCCAATAAATTCTGTTGCAATATTTTTTGCCTTTTCTTCATCTATATCATCTCCTATTAGTCCTACTTTTTCTGATTTTGTAATATGTTCTGAAAAAGCACCATCATATATTAAACCAGCATATTCATGAAATTCTTGTTCTATGTTTTTAAAACTATCTTTCGATATATTGCTAACTTCTCTTGCAAAAACACTACTTCCCTTTTTAGTAAGTTCTCCCCATTTAATTCTTCCATCATTTATATCATTTGATAATTGATTTAAAACATTTTCCAAGCTAATACTATAATCATGTAATTCTTTTAAATTATCTAAGTCTTCTTGTGTTAATGATTCATTATTAATATTCTTTCTTGATAATGAATAGCTATAATCACTTACTTGATTTAAAAATTTTGAAGTATTTTCTAATTCATTACTGCTAATTGGTAATTGTGATAAATATGTTTGAGCCAAGTTTGCTTCTTTCCATACATTTGTTAACGTTTCTGCACCATGTTCTGGGGTTGTTGATATAAGTGACTTTCCTAAATAATTTTCAACATTTTGAACATAGTCTACTAATTCATAAAAAGCCTGATTATATGAATTTTCTGAAGCTTGCCTATATTCTGTTTGTTTTTTATAAATTACCAAAGCTAAAACTGCAATTATTGATATTAAAACAATAATTATTGTAAGCATATGTCTGTCTTGTAATCTGTTTTTCCAATCAATAACTTTTTCTTTTATATTCATTTTTTACCTCCTAATTATTTACAAAATCTATGTTTACCTATTTGTTTTATTAATGGTCTTGACCAGATCCATCTATTTGTCGCTGTATCTGGATTAAAATAGTATATTGCTCCACCTGTTGGATCCCATCCATTTAAGGCGTCTTGTGCAGCTTTGTATACTGTAGAGTCTTCTGCAATAGGCACATTAATTTGTCCATCTGCAACTGCAGTAAAAGCTCCTGGTTCATAAATTACTCCTGCTATTGTATTTGGGAAACTAGAGCTCCTTACTCTGTTTAATATTACTGCACCAACAGCAACTTGTCCTTCATATGGTTCCCCTCTGGCTTCCCCATTAATTGCTCTTGCCATAAGTTGCAAATCTGATTCCGAACTTGAACTTTTGGCATAAGATTTATTTCCATCTTTTTCAGAATTAACTAAATAAATTCCACATATAATTAATATTGTTACCAACATAAGAGCTAATATTTTATAATAATTTTTCAAAATATTTCCTCCTAACTAATCTTTTTTAAATATTTTGTGTAAAAATTCCATATTTATTCAATTATTCCTATGAAAATTTTTTTTATTGTGATAAAATTTTAAAAAACCAAAAATTAAGATTGGAGATCACAATGAAAAAAGTTTTAATTTTTTATGCATCTTATGGTGGTGGACATCTTTCGGCTGCTAATTCCATAAGAGAACATATAACAAGTAATTATCCAGATGTTCAAATAGAAATGGTAGATTGTATGAAATATGTAAATAAACGTTTTGAAAAGCTTACAACTACTGCATATAAAGAAATGGCAAAAAAAGCACCTTGGGCATGGGGAACAATTTATTATACGTCGCAAAAGGGTCCTATTGCTGAAATAAGTAGTGCATCTAATAAATTATTGGCTTTTAAATTAAATAGTTTATTACAGGAATATAAGCCGGACTTAATAATTTCTACACACCCTTTTGCAAGTCAAATGTGTAGTTATCTAAAAAAACATCATAAAATAGATGCTAAAATTGCGTCTATTCTTACAGATTTTGCTCCACATGACCAATGGCTTGTAGGTAAAAAACGTATTGATTACTTCTTTGTTGCACATAATAAAATGAAAGAAGATTTAATTAAGAAAAAAGTTCCTGCAGAAAAAATCTTTGTTACAGGAATTCCTCTGTCAAAGAAATTTTTGATGCATTATAATAAAGATGAAATTTTAGAGCAATTCGGTCTAAAAAGGAATAAAAGAACTATATTATTTTTCGGTGGAGGCGAATTCGGTCTAGGAAAAAGCAAAACTTTAAAAGTTTTAAGTTCACTTTTAAATGACTTTGAAAACTTACAAATTGTAGCAATATCTGGCAAAAATCAAAAAATGAAAAATAAATTTGAAGAACTTGCAAATAATTCAAATATGCCAGAAGATGTAAAAATAATGGAATATACAAATCATGTTCCAGAACTTATGAGTGTTGCAGATTTGGTAGTAACAAAACCTGGTGGGCTTACTTCTTCTGAAAGTTTAGCTTCTGGCCTTCCAATTATAGTTATAAATCCAATACCTGGACAAGAAACTCAAAATGCGGAATTTCTTGAATCAAAAGGTGCTGGAATTTGGATTAAATCTAGCAGTAATATTAGCGAAGTTCTACATTCTCTGCTAAACGATCCAGAAAAATTTAAACAAATGAAAATAAACTCTAGACTTCTTGCAAAAAAACATTCAACACAGGATATTTGTAAAATACTATTAGGTTAAATTTTGGAGGTTAATTATGGCACAAAAGATTGAAGAATTTGATGTAAAAAAAGAATATGGAGATTTAGCGTTATCAAAGACATCTGACTTTATCTCTAAATATAATGTAACAGTTAATGGCTTAAGCGATTCTGAAGCCTATGAAAATCAAAAAAAATATGGAGCAAATCAAATAAGTGGTGCTAAGCCAAAGCGCTGGTATCACTACTTTTTCGACAGTTTGTTTAGTCCTTTTAATGCAATTTTAATTGGGATTTCATTAGTTTTAATTTACACAGATATAGTTTTACCAGCAAATCCAAATCCCGCAAATATAATTGTTATTATTTGTTTAGTATTAGTTAGTACATTACTTGAATTTTTCCAAGAATATCGATCTAACAAAGCAGCTGAAAAGTTAAAAGAACTGGTACAAACTAAGGGATCTGTTATAAGAAATGGTAAAAAAATTAAAATTCCATTTAAAGAATTTACTGTAGGGGATATTGTTACACTATCTGCTGGTGACATGGTTCCCGCTGATTTAAGAGTATTAGAAGCAAAAGATTTATATGTAGGTCAATCTTCTATTACTGGGGAATCTGATTCTATTAAAAAATTGCCAGAAACAGAACTTAGTTCAATAGATGATTTAGATAGTATAACTGATTTGGACACTATCTGTCTTATGGGAACAGATGTAGTTAGTGGTACTGCAAAATGTGTTGTAGTAAAAGTTGCAGATGATACTTATTTTGGTAAAGTTGCACATTCTATTACATCTGGTAAACCAAAAACAGAATTCCAAAAAGGTATAGAAAATATTAGTAAATTATTAACAAGATTTATGATTTTTATGATTCCACTTACATTTATAGTTAATGTATGGAAACACGACTTATTAACAGCATTCACATTCTCTGTTGCAATAGCAATAGGAATTACACCTTTATTACTTCCAGTAATACTTTCTTCTTGTTTATCAAAAGGTGCTGTAAGAATGTCTAAAAAGAAAACTATTGTTAAAAAATTAGATTCTGTTGAAAGCTTTGGCTCAATGAACGTTTTTTGCACAGACAAAACTGGAACATTAACAGAAGATAAAATAGTTTTAGAAAAATATCTAGATATAAATGGTGATGAAGATATAGGCGTATTAGAAGATGCATTTTTAAATTCTTATCATCAAACAGGTTTAGATGGAAATATAGATAAAGCAGTTATTACTCGTGCTTTAGAAAATGGTTTAGAGCATTTAAAAGATGATTATGCAGTAGTTGATGAAATTCCTTTTGATTTTACAAGAAGAATGTTATCAGTTGTTGTTACAGATAAATCTAGCCACCTAAAAATGATTACCAAAGGTGCTGTAGAAGAAATTTTAAATATTTGTACAAAAGTTTCATATAAAGATGAAATTTCTAATATCACACCTGCTATAAAGAAAAATATTATGAAAATTTCTACAAATTTAAATAAAGATGGTTTAAGAGTTATAGCAGTTTGTGAAAAAGATGTTACAGGAAAAGCAAACTTTGATGTAGCTGATGAATCTAATATGGTTCTTACAGGATTTATAGGATTTTTAGATCCACCTAAAGAATCCGCTGCTACTGCAATTAAACGTATGAATGAAGCTGGAATTAGAGTTATTGTTCTTACTGGTGATAATGCAGAAGTAACAGGATGTATATGTAAAAAAGTAGGAATAAAAACACATAAAATTGTTCTAGGAAGCGAAATCGACAAATTACCAGACAGTGGTGTAATAAGACTTCTTAAGAGAAAACACAATGTATTTGCTAAATTATCACCAATTCAAAAAGCTAGAATAATTCGTTTATTAAAACAAAGTGGAAATGTAGTTGGTTATATGGGTGATGGTATTAATGATACACCTTCACTTACAAATGCAGATGTTGGTGTTTCAGTAGATACAGCTGTTGATATTGCAAAAGAAACTGCTGATATCATCTTATTAGAAAAAGATTTAAATGTATTATTAGATGGTGTTACAGAAGGAAGAAAAACATTTTCAAATTTACTAAAATATATAAAACTTGCTGTAAGTTTTAACTTTGGTGAAGTTACATCAGTATTAATTGCAAGTATTTTGTTACCTTTCTTCCCTATTACTCCAATTCAATTACTTGTTCAAAGTCTTTTATATGATATTGGACAATTAACATTACCTTTTGATAATGTTGATAGTGATGCATTAAAGAAACCTAGAAAATGGAGTATTAAAGCAATACAAAAATTTATGATTGCAATGGGACCTTTAAGTTCATGCTTTGATTTAATTGTATTTGCAATGCTTTGGTTTGTATTTGGATTAGGTCCAAATGATGCAGCATTATTCCAAACAATATGGTTCTCTTATGGAATTATTTCTAACTTGTTCGGAATGCATGTTATTAGAACTGCAAAAGTTCCATTTGTACAAAGTAATGCAGCAAAACCTGTATATATGTCATCAATATTAGTATCATTACTTGCAATATTAGTTCCATTTACACCATTAGGGGCTGCAATTGGATTAGTAGAAATACCCTTAAGATTTATGGCATTAATATTTATAACACCTATTGTATATTGTATAATTGCTCAATTTGCAAAACATAGATATATTAAGAAAAATGGTGAATGGTTATA
>CALXPV010000064.1 GCA_944390295.1 uncultured Clostridia bacterium
TTTTATATTATTAAAAGTAGACAGACAAAATAAAATAATATATAATAGAAAAAGAAGTAATAAATTAAGGAGTGATTATATTTAATGAAAGTATTTACCGATGGTAACATAGAAATACAGTATAGTGACGAGAATGAGCCGTGTGTGCTCGAACTTATGAATCAAGTACTTATTGCATACGAAACCATTACAAGTTTATTTAAACTTAACAATTATGATAGAAAGATAACTATATGTTTATATAATAGTATAGAAGAATTGCATCAAGATGTATTTGGAGAAAAAAGAGAAGAATGGGAAGTAGCATTAGAAGGTGAAGATGGAATTTTAAAATTAGTAACACCTTTAAATTCAGGAAATGTTCATTCATATAGTGATATAATGAAAATTGCACAAAAATCTGTTGCAGACACAATATTAGAAGATAACTTTGAAGATATTCCTGATTGGCTAGATATTACAACATATCTATTTGGTTTAAATGATGCTAAAACAACTTATTCATATAATAATCTAAATATTCAAAATGTAACAAGTTTTAGTGATGCTTATTTCATAACTCTATCACTAATAAACATATATGGAATAAATAAAATTATAAAATTATATAAAAAAGCAAAAAACTATAATAAGATATTAAATGCTTCTGATAATGAAATAAATAAAAAAATAGTAAAATATTATCAAGAAGTCGTATAAAAAAGAAACCCATAGATTAATTCAAAATATACGAAATTAATTTATGGGTTATTATTTTGTCGAAAAATGTCAAAAAGCACAAAAAATGACGAACGAAAATACTTGCATTTCTGAAAACAGAGGTATAAATTGATAAGAACACCTAAAATTAAATTCCATCTATATACAAGTGGAAAAATTAAAAATAAGTGTTCTTTATTGTATCTAACAAAAGAAAGGGGTAATTTTAAATGAACAAGAAATTTTGTGGAGGAATATTTTTTGATCCGAAGGTGATGATTGAATTAGGAATAGAACATCCTGTCAGTTTGTTATATTATTTAACAAAGGAAAAAGAAAAATACGGAATAGAGATTGTAAAGATTCAACATAATGAGGATTCAAAAATAACTAGAGAAGTAGGCAATATTGTAGACATTTCAGAAAGCGAAAATGATGTTATAATGATAATAGAAAAGTTAAAACAGCATTATGTTACACCAGTAGTAATGCAAGATGTAATAGATGATATGAAATATGAAATTGCTCCAAGATGATAAAGACGACTAAAACTTAAGTTTTGGTTGTCTTTTTCTATTTGTATGAGTTATAATATTAGTTGTAAATTAACAAAGAGGGATTTTAGGACCGTCCCTAAATCCCTAAGGAGGAATAAAATGAGAATTAGATTTAAGCCATGGGCAAGACCAGAATTAGAAGCGTGCAAATTTTATATAGATAATCCAGAAGATTATAAAGGAAAATGGAAAACTGTATTTAAAAATACAAATAATCCAATACATTTAGAACTTGGATGTGGAAAAGGAAATTTTATATCTCAAATAGCTTTGCAAAATCCAAATGTAAATTATATTGCTATAGACTTAGTAGATGCAATGCTTGGACTAGCTAAAAGAAATGTAGAACAAGAATTTAAAGAAAACAATAAAGAACCAGATAATGTTATTCTTACAAGATTTGACATAGAAAGAATTTTATTAATGATGAATAATAATGATAATATAGAAAGAATATATATTAATTTTTGTAATCCTTGGCCAAGAGGAAAACACAGAAAGAAAAGATTAACACATACAAGACAACTTGAAAAATATAAAGAATTCTTAATACCTGGTGGAGAAATACATTTTAAAACAGATGATGATGATTTATTTGAATCAAGTATCAATTATTTTAAAGAAGCTGATTTTGAAATTATAAAATTAACTTATGATTTACATTCAGAAACAGATTGGGAAGACATACAAACAGAACACGAAAGAATGTTCTCCGAAAAAGGAATAAAGATTAAAGCATTAATTGCTAAATTAAAATAGTGGAGGAAGTTATGTATAAAAGAACAGAAACAAGACCTATTAATGTAGGTGGTATTAAAATTGGTGGTCAAAATAAAGTAATAATACAATCAATGACAAATACAAAAACAAAAGATGTAGAAGCAACAGTAAAACAAATTTTAGATTTGGAAAAAGCAGGTTGTGAAATAATTCGTGTTGCTTGTTTAGATATGGAAGATGCAAAAGCAATAAAAGACATAAAAGAACAAATACATATACCAATAGTTGCAGATATTCATTTTGATTATAAAATTGCTATATGTGCTATAGAAGCCGGAGTAGATAAAGTTAGAATTAATCCTGGAAATATTGGTGGTAAAGAAAAAGTAAAAGCTGTAGTAGACAAATGTAAGGAATATAATGTGCCTATTAGAATTGGTGTTAATGCAGGTTCTTTAGAAAAAGACTTATTAGAAAAATATGGTGGTAAGCCAACTGCTAAAGCAATGGTAGAAAGTGCTAAAAGACATGTACAAATATTAGAAGATTTAGATTTTTATGATATAGCAATATCTTTAAAAGCTTCTAATTTAGATTTATGTATAGAAAGTTATGAAGAAGCTGCAAAGGAATTTAACTATCCATTACACCTGGGTATAACAGAAGCAGGAACAGCATTTAGTGGAACTATAAAATCTAGTATAGGTCTTGGAATTTTATTAAGAGAGGGAATAGGTGATACTATAAGAGTATCTTTATCTGATAATCCTATAGAAGAGATTAAAGTTGTAAAAGAAATTTTAAAAGATTGTAATTTATATAAAAATGTTCCAACATTAGTTTCATGTCCTACTTGTGGAAGAACTCAAATAGACTTAATACCAATGGCAAAAGAAGTAGAAGAGTTTTTACAAACAATTAATAGTGATATAACTGTTGCTGTTATGGGCTGTGCTGTAAATGGACCAGGAGAAGCAAGCAATGCAGATATAGGTATTGCAGGAGGAATAAAAGAGGGGTTACTATTTAAAAAGGGGAAAATTATTAGAAAGATACCTCAAGAAAACATTGTAAAAGAATTAAAAGATGAAATATTAAAAATGATTGAAGGTTAAATTATTGAAAATAAAAGAATTATTAAGAAAAGTAAAAGAAGATCCAGAATATACTAGTTTAGATGAATTAAGTATGATAAAAAAAGCATATATAGAAATTGGGCTAAATAGAACTTTTAGCCCAGTATATTATTTTGGAAATACAAAGACTATGCAACAGATATATAATCTAGCTAGAAAACCTATAAGAACTGATGACAAAGCAGACGAAAGAACTATTATATGTTATTCTTTAACCAAACAGTGTCAGTTTTTCTTTACAGAATTAGGATATGAATGTGAAGTAGAACATACAGAAGATACACATGTATTTAATTCTTTAAGATTGCATAATGGAAAAACTATTAAGCTTGATTTGCAAAAAGACTTAGAATATATTCAAACTGGAAGGAGAACTAGGTTTTTTGGAGCATTTGACTATGATGCTCCTTGGTTTTACGTAATTCCTGAAGATATTCAAATGCAAATAGATAGTAATATTGGATATCCTAATAAGGATGGAAGATATAATGATGATAAGTTAGAAGAGGTAGAAAAGAGTATAGATGAGTTATCAGTATCTGATAAAATAGAAAAATTATTAAGTAATCCTGATATAATAGAAATGACTAAAGATGCTCAGTTTATGCAAAAATATGCTTTTTTCTATAAAATGCTTAATAAGCTTTTTGAAGAAAATATGTGGCAAAAAGTATTTATAATTCCATGTGAAATGAGAGATGATTATACAAGCATTATATATGTTAAAGACAAAAAATATAAGCAAGCATTTATTTATTCTGAAAAAAATAAAAAATACATGAAGGTTGCATTAGAAAAAATACCAGAATTAGAAGAACAAGGATTAAAAGTTGGGATACAAGGCAAAGAATTTGGAGTTAAATTATTAAAAAGAGATATTAAAGAAAGATTAAAAGAATTAGAACCTACTGGGAGATGATAATGTGAAAAAAGCAGTTATAATTGGTGGAGGAGAAATTGGTAGAAAAGGTACAGAATATGAAACACAAAATATAGATAAAGAAATAGTAACTTTAGCGAACAAACAATCGCCAAACTTTTTATTCCTTGGTTTTGCTAATGTAAATCATATAGAATCATATTTTAGAGTTATAAAAAGAAATTATAGAAACCTAGGTTGTATATGTAAGACTATTTTAAAAAAGAATTTAAACAATCGAGAATTGATTTTAGAAAGATTTAATAATGCAGATATAATTTATATAGGTGGAGGAAATACACTAGAGCTAATGCGAATCTTAAAGCAATTTGATATGATATCTCTTTTAGAAGAGGCATATAATAGTGGAAAAGTAATTTGTGGACTTAGTGCTGGTGCAATATCAATTTGTAAATATGGATTATCTGATGCAAGAAAATATAAAGAATTTAAGCTAACAAAAGTACATGGTATTGGGCTGGTGGATTTATTAGTATGTCCACATTATAATTTAGATGGTCGAGAAGAGGAACTAGAAAGAATTATGAAAAGAACAAAAGATGTACAAGGAGTAGGACTTAAAAATTTACAAGCTTTAAAAGTTATAGATAATAATATTACAATAATTACAGACACTAAAGACAATTCAGTAAAGTTTATAAATTAATATATTTTTGGCTTGCCAATAAAAAAATACTAATATATAATTAAATAGGCAGAATTTTTAGCCAACAAAACTTAAAGGAGGATAAAAATGGCTTTTATAGATGAAATAAAAAATAGAGCAAAACAAGACATAAAAAAGATAGTACTTCCAGAGTCAGATGATGATAGAACATTAAATGCAACATCAGAAGTATTAAAACAAAAATTTGCAGAAATAATATTAATAGGAAATAAAGAAAAAATATTAAAAAGAGCAAAAGAACTAAATCTAGATAATTTAGAAGAAGCAGAAATTGTAGACCCAAATAATTCTGAAAAATATGATGAGCTTGTAGAACAATTTTATGAATTAAGAAAGAACAAAGGAATGACTGAAGAAAAAGCAAAAGAATTTATGAAAGACAATATATATTTTGGAATGATGATGGTAAAACAAGGTTATGCTGATGGATTAGTTTCTGGAGCTATTCATTCAACATCAGATACTTTAAGACCAGCACTTCAAATATTAAAAACAGCACCTGGCACAAAATTAGTATCTGCTTTTTTTATGATGATTGTGCCTAACTGTACATATGGAGAAAATGGAGTATTCTTATTTTCAGACAGTGGTTTAAACGAAAATCCTGATAGTGATGCATTATCAGAAATAGCAATATCATCTAGTAAAAGTTTTGAACTTTTAACAGGTAAAACTCCAAAAATAGCAATGCTTTCTTATTCTTCACATGGTAGTGCTAAATCAGAATTAACAGAAAAAGTAATAAAAGCTACTAACTTAGTAAAAGAAAAAGCAGCAGATTTATTAGTAGATGGAGAATTACAATTAGATGCCGCAATAATTCCAGAAGTTGCAGAATATAAAGCTAAAGGTAGTCCTTTAAAAGGAGAAGCTAACATTTTAATATTCCCAGATTTAAATGCTGGAAATATTGGATATAAATTAGTACAAAGATTAGGTCATGCAGAAGCATATGGACCACTATGTCAAGGTATTGCAAAACCTGTAAATGATTTATCAAGAGGATGTAGTAGCAAAGATATAGAAGGTGTTATTGCAATTACTGCAGTACAAGCACAAGAACAAGATAAATAATTTTGGGAGGTTTAATATGAAAATTTTAGTAATCAATTGTGGAAGCTCATCATTAAAATATCAATTAATTGATATGGCTTCAGAAAAAGTTATGGCAAAAGGAACTTTTGAAAGAATAGGACAACCTAATTCATTTTTAACACATAAGGTAAATGGTGAAAAATATAGATTAGAAAAACCAGTACAAAATCACGAAGAAGCATTAGAATTCTCTTTAGATCAATTAGTTAAACCAGAATATAAAGTAATTGATTCATTAGACGAAATAAATGCTATTGGTCACAGAACTGTACATGGTGGTGAGAAATTTAATAAGCCAGTTATAATAAATGAAGAAGTTATAAAGGCAATTGAAGAATGCTCAAGTTTAGCTCCACTTCATAATCCAGCAGCAATAATGGGAATTAGAGCAGCAGAAAAATTAATGCCAAACAAACCAATGGTTGCAGTATTTGATACAGCATTCCATCAAACAATGCCAAAAGAACATTATATATATCCAATACCATATAAATATTATGAAGAATATGGTGTTAGAAAATATGGATTCCATGGAACATCACATCAATATGTTGCAAATCGTGTTGCAGAATTAGAAGGAAAACCTATAGAAGATTTAAGAATTATATCTTGTCATTTAGGTCAAGGTGGAAGTATATGTGCAGTACAAGGAGGAAAATCTGTAGAGACAAGTATGGGACTTACTCCACTTGCAGGAATACCAATGGGAACACGTTCTGGTGACGTGGATCCATCTGTAGTTACATTTATTATGAAAAAAGAAGGATTAACACCAGATGAAATGGAGCATATTTTAAATAAAGAATCTGGTATATTAGCATTATCAGGAGTTACACAAGATTGTAGAGATATGGAAGCAGCAGCTGCAGAAGGAAATGAAAGAGCTGAGCTTGCAATAAAAATACACAACTATTTAATAGCTGCACAAATAGCTAAATGTGCTGTTGCAATGAATGGTTTTGATGTAATGTTATTTACAGCAGGAATTGGAGAAAATCAAAAAAATATTAGAAAAGGAATTTGTGAAAATTTAGAATTTTTAGGAGTTAAAGTAGATGATGAAAGAAATAATGTAAGAGGAGAAGAAAGATTAATTTCATCAGATGATTCTAA
>CALXPV010000065.1 GCA_944390295.1 uncultured Clostridia bacterium
TTTTCTCTTGTTACTCGGTCTTTAATTATATTACCACACGACTATTTTCTTGTCAACATATTTTTACACTTTTTTTAATATTTTTTTCTGCAATAAAATTTATGTTTTTTCTATTGCAGAAAAAACCCTTATATGGTGGTTATATTTCTAGCTTGTAGTATGTATATTTCTCCATTTATTATAGTCCATTCTATATCTTGTGGAGCTTCAAATTTACTTTCTATTTTTAATCCAATTTTACTTAATAATTTTATTTCATTATTAGATAACATTTCTTGACCTATTTTGTTTTCTATTATTAATGTTTTTTTATCAATTATAATCTGTGTTGGTGTTGCCTCTCCTTGTACTAGTTTTTCTCCAAGTCCTAATACACTTTCTATTATAATTTTGTCATCACCTGTTACTGGATTTTTAGTAAACATTACTCCAGATATATCCCCATCTATCATTTCTTGTACAATAACAGATACTTTTGTATTATCCTCTTCTATATTTTTCTCATTAATATATCCTTTTATATTTTCTGACTCATTTGATTTATAACATTTTTCTATACTATTAATTATATCTTCTTTATTAATATTAAGAAAAGTTTCGAATTGACCTGCATAAGAATTTTGATTTCCATCTTCACAAATTGCAGATGACCTTACCGCTACTTTACTTAATTTTAATTTTTCATACATATTATATATATATTCTTTATTTTCTTTTGCTGTGCAGACAAATCCTTTTGGTACATTAATACCTAATTTTATAAGTTCACCTAAATTGCCTGCTTTTCCTCCAACCTCTTTTATATCTTTCTTACCTATCTCATTTAAATTATATATCATATTAATCCCTACCTAATATATCCTCATCTTTAACCTTTGGTGGCGGTCCTATAAAATTTTCATCTTCTGTTCTTATTATAATACCATCTTCTTTTACATTAAAAACAATTCCATCATTATATCCAAACTCTGTTATGTGTGATAATTTTTTATTGTGAATAAATGGTTCCATAGTTTCACCATGTGTAATTAGGAATACACATATATTTGTGTCTTGGCTTTTTGAATAATCTTTTGACCAATCTATAACATAGTTTAATAATTCTGTTACTTTCCTCCTTAAATCTGTTGGACCTTCTGCATCTTTATTATATTCTTTTACCTCTTCTGAACTTGAAAGTTCTCTCCAAAATCCAGAGTTCATTCCACCATATCTTGCTTTTAATTTATGTATGTAGCCGGGGAGCCAAATCATATACATTTGGCTCTGCTAATTTATTTCTTAATTCTTCTATACTTATACCATTAGTATTTCTTGTATATATTTTTGGTTTTAAATAAAAATGTGATTTAGCCTCTTCTTTTGAAATTCCTTCTTCTTGTAATTCTTTTAATATTTCATTTCTAGTTTCTTGCTCTGTTTCTATAGCTCTTCTTCCAAATCTATTATCACTTAGCCAATAGGTAGGTGATGCAATAATTAAGAATGTAGTATCTTTTAAATTATTTCCTACTAACCTAGCTAGCCTTTTTTTAGTTTTTTCTGCAATTTCTCTTTTTCCCTCTTCAGTTATATGACCTATACTTAAATCATTTTTGTCTCTTGAATTATTATATCTTCCGTGCCTAGTTAAAATTATATTTATATCTTTCATAATATCACCTATAAATTTTCTAAAGAAAAGTCAGTAAAATCTGGTGTCATAACTATTGATTTTAAATCTGTTGGCAAATACCATACTAAATAATAGAACATTCCTGCTTGTCCTACTGATTTGATTGGCATATTTGGATTTGATTTTTTTAATATATCTCGTATTTCATCATGAATTCCAAACCAAAACGGTATTAGCTTTCCATCTACAGCTCCCATTACGTCTTTATACATTGCAAAGTTTTTAGCTTGTTCATATGACATCTTTAGCAAATCATATTCATCAGCTGACAATTCTTTTTTAGCCTTATTAAAAATCTCTTCTATTTTTAAATGCATATTATCATATTTTTCTTGTAACTGTAAATTTTCTTTTCTAAATTCTATTGTATGTGTCAAAATATTATATAAAGGAAGCATTGAACTTCTAAATTTAACTTGATATATTGCATGACGTAATTTTTTTCCTATTACTTCATTGTTTTGTATAACTTCCCAAACTTCTTTCCAAATATTATTTATATCATTCACATTTTTCATTGGATCTTCATCTATTAGTCTAGTTACTTTATTTAAATTACTTTCTATTTCTTTAATACTTTTTAATTCATTTAATGCAGTATTGCAGTCTAAAGCTTGTTGTAAATATTCATCTGCATAATCTGATTGTAAAAGTGTTTGGATTATTTCTTCTACTTTTGCTTCATATTTTTCTGTTTCATCAGCCTTTACTAACTTTCTTATTAATAATTTTAGATTATCAACATAAAAACTATGTATTGGTCCATCTGCAAATAAATAATTTACTATCCAAAACCTAAAACAAAATAATTTATTTAATCTTTGATCCATTCTTACCATATATTCTAAGTCTTTGTCTTTATGTTCTTCATATTCTTTTTTTAAATTATCAAGTGCTACTACTAATTCAGCTTTTTGTGAATCTCCATATTCTCTAAATCCTGCTGGATCCATTGCATATTTTTTCGCTACTTCTTCATATCTTTTCTTTATTAATGGAAATTTGTTTGGATATGTAAAAATCATTCCTTCTATATCATTTGGTAAATATGTTGGCATCTTTAATAAATATTCTGGTATTTTAATATTCATATACTACACCTTCTCCTCCATCTATTATTACTTTTTGACCATCTTGTAACACACTTGTTGCTATATTAGTTCCAACTACTGCTGGTATTCCAAATTCTCTAGATACTATTGCAGCATGGCAAAGAGTTCCTCCTAAATCTGTAATTATACCACCAGCTCTTCTTATTGCAATTAAATATTGTGGCCTTGTCATTGCTGTTACTATAATATCTCCTTTATTTACCTTTTTTATTTCTTGTTCCATATTTCCAGCATGAAACATATTTACCTGTCTTACTGTTCCTATAACTTTTCCTTTACTTGCTGGATATCCTGTTAATAATCTTTTTGGTTTATATTCATATTCTTTAAAATATTCCATTAATTTTTCTTCTACTTGTTTATATTCTTCTGAAGTTTTAACCCATCCTTTTTTATCATGTGTTATATCTACTCCAGATATTTCTAATTCTCCTATTATTTGTTTTATTTCTTGATTATTTGTAAGACCTATCTTATCAAAAACAGTAACTAATCTTCCTCTTCTAAATGTATTAAATCCATAATAGCTTTTATTATATCCTGCAAGTTGATATGCCCACCAACCTTTAATTTCGCATTTTCCAATTTTTATATCTATCTCTTTTTTAGTTCCTTCTATTATATCTGGTTTAGGTACCTCACATTTTTCTCCATTAAAATATAGATAAATTTCATCATTTAATATAAATGGAGCAAATCTTCTTCCTAATTCTTCTTTAATTTTTCGTAATAATTCATCTGTTAAATCTATTTTTATCTTATTTACTTTTACTATAGTTCCATGTGTTTTATCGTTTTTTTCTTCTATTATAAATGGAAACTTAAACCAATCACCTTTTTCTAGCCATTCGTTTTCATCATATTTAATTATATATTCTTCACTTAAATCTTTTTGTTTTGTCTTTAAAACAAATTCTTCACCTAAAAAAGATGTTGCTGTTTTTAATCCTAAACCAAACTCTCCAAGTTTTTCCTTTTTACTTGAATATCCTAATCTTATAGAATCTTTGGCTTGTGACTTATTCATACCTTTACCAGTATCTTCTATAATAATATGTTCTTTATTAATTGTAACTTTTATTGTTAGTTTCTCATTTTCTAATCTGGCATCTATTGAATTATCTATTAATTCTGATATTGCTTCTTGTACAGAATAACCAGTTTGACTTATTTTGCACATTATACTTCTATGTGGTGTTATATCTATATATTCTTTTTCCATAATAATCCCTCCTATAATAATTATAAATTTTTTTATATATTAAATATTGACATTTTAGATACCAAAAAAGTCTGTTTTATGATAAAATATTTTTAATTGGAGGAATTATGGATAATTTTGATAAATTTACAGAACTAATTAATTATATAGAAGCTAATTTAGATAATGATATTAAGCCACTAAAAATGGCTCAAATTTTATGTGTTAATGAATATACTATGTATAGAATTTTTACATTTTTAACTGGTATGACTTTAACAGAATATATTAGGAAAAGACGTTTAAGTATGGCAGCTATTGAACTTCAAAATTCTAATATAAAAATTATTGATTTAGCAATTAAATATGGGTATGAAAATTCGGAAAGTTTTTCTAGATCTTTTTATAAATTTCATGGTATTAAACCTAGTAGAGTAAAAAAAGAAAAACAATATATAAAAAATTTTCCACCATATTCTTTTGCAAATATAAGAACTAATAAAGAATTACATTATAAAATAGAAGAACATGATGAAATTGAGTTATATGGTATTTCAAAAAAATGTTATATACCTGAAATAAAAAAAATAGCTCCAGTATTTTGGAAAGATCTTTGTAAAGATTCAACCTATAATCATATCTTAAATGATTATACTGCATATGGTGTTATAGAATATGATGAATTTTTCCCAAACTCTATTAATGCCAATTATTATGTTGCAAGTAAAGAACATATGCCACATGCTAAAAAGATTATTATTCCGAAGTCTACATGGGCAGTATTTAGAATTGATGAAATTTCTGGTGATTTCTTTTATAATTTTTCACATAATGCATATCGTAATTGGATTCCTTATTCTGGTTACAACATTAGAAATATTCCAGAACTTGAAGTTTATAATGGTCCAGGGCATACAGAATGGTGGCTTCCAATAGAAAGTAAATAAAGGGGTAGCTTTTAGCTACCTCTTTTTTAAAAACAAAGTGGAATTTTACCTTATTAACTTATTTATATACATATAGTTTAGGATCTACTTGCTCATTGTCTTTTAAAATTTCAAAATGTAAATGACTTTCATCTTTACTTTCAAAAGTAGCAGTATTACCCACGGTTCCTATAGTTTGTCCTGTTTTTACTTTTTCTCCTTCTACTACAAATTCTGATGTAAGTAAATTAGAATATACTGTTTTAAATCCATCATCATGTTCTATTATTACAGTTAATCCATATCTTGGGTCATTTTTTATTGATTCTACTGTTCCTTCATATGCTGATTTTACAACTGTTGTTTTATCTGCTTTAATATCTATTCCTAAATGTGTTGTCCATTCATTTAAGGTATTTGAATATATTAAATTATCCTTTGCATATTCTTTTATAATTTCACCTTTAACAGGTTCTTCAAACTTTATTTCTTTTTTCTCTTCTTTTTTAGTTACTTTAGACGTTTCTGTTTTTTTGGTATTATTTGTTGTAGTACTTTTTTTAGTTGTATTTGAAGAAGTGGTATTTTTATTTATTTCTTTTTCAGTATTTACTGCTATTTTATTTTCTTCTTTAACTTCATTTACAGTTTTTCCCGACTGAGAACTCGCTTCTGTAGTATTTTCTTCTATAACTTCATTAGTTCTAGCAAGCTCTGAACCTTTTAATTCTATTGGTTCATCTTTTTTATTAAAAAATAATATTGATATTAAGGAAATACCTATTAACAAAGCAGCTAATATACTTACATATATAATAGATTTTGATTTGTTCTTACTTTCTCTCATAATAATCCTCCTACTTATTCTTTTGCCTATTGGCTTATTTAATTAAAGTATTTCCTTATTTTTGAATATTATACAGTAATTACATATCTTTTATTTCAACACCTGTATAAAAATGATGTATTATATCTTCATAACTACTTCCTTTCTTTGCCATACTATCTGCTCCTGTTTGACTCATTCCAATTCCATGTCCATAACCTTTAACAGTAAATTTAATATCATTTTCATTTATCGTAAATTCAAAATTTGCTGATTTTAAATTAAATAAAGTTCTAACTTCAACACCTGATAAAGTTTTATTTCCAATCTGTATATTTTTTACTCTTCCACCCTCTGTATACTCTTTTATTTTTATACAATCTTTATTTTTAAAATCTATTTTAAAGTCATTATATTTTTCTTTAATTTTGTTTTCAAAATCTTTTTTAGAAATTGTAACTTCTGAATTATATTGATTATAATTTTCTTCTCCAGAAGTTTCGACTACTTGCAAATATGGGAATCCAGTTCCTCCCCATACATTTACCGGTATTTCTGTTTTGCCTCCACTATTAGAATGAAAAAATGCATCTATAGGCTCACCATTATAAGTTATTATTTTTCCTTGCGTATTATTTACTGCATTTACAATCTTATTCCAATTGCTCTCTCTTTCTTCTTCTTTCCATTTTTGCATTCTATCTTCTTTAGATATCCATGCTTGGCAACAAGTAGAATCATCACATATTTGCGCATCTCCATGTTTATTCTTACTATTTTTTATTTTATAAATAGTATATGTTCTTGCAACTACGGCTTGTGCCTTTAATGCCTCTTCTTCAAAACTTGCAGGCATTTCTGCAGAAACAACTCCATATAAATATTCATCTAGTGGTATTTTCTCTATTTTATTTGTTTTTTTATGAAGCAGACTAATAGTTTCATAATCTTTATAATCGTATGTACTTATTGTTATATTATTAATTTCATTTACTGACTTGTCTACCGTTTTACTTTTTGGTCTTATAGTACAAATTACTGGAATTAAAAAAATTATTAGAATTATTCCTATAAAATATATTATTGCTTTTCTCACTTTTCCTCCTCGTATAATGAACATATAGTCAATTATATATTTTTTTATATATTAAAATTTTATATAATATCTATATA
>CALXPV010000066.1 GCA_944390295.1 uncultured Clostridia bacterium
GATAACTAATTTTGAAGATATTAATACTTCTAAAAATAGTTCTACCGTTACGAAAAGTAACATCGGTACATAAAGATTTAAGTGAAAGATTACTAAAGATAAACCCGATACTAGCGAAAGAGGTAAGAAAAGTTTTAGATAAAAATAAAGCGGAAAGACACTTAAGAGGAGGAATGGCGACAAAATTAAAATATAGTCATTTAAGAAATGGAAAAGTAGGATGATGAATAAATTGCAAATAACATATTTATAAAATTTAATGAGTAAAAATGAAAAAATGTATTATAATATAGAAAATATAGTATACAAATTATAGGAATTTTACTTTTTATTTAAGTAAGTTATTTGAAATTCAAAAAAATGTAAGTAAGAATGTTATGTAACAAAAAACTCCCAAGTTTTAAACTTGGGAGTTTTTATCTATTAGAACATATTTTTAAATAATGTAAATAATCTAAATATTGAATTAAAAATAGAGTTACTTTGTTCTTCTTCTTGTTCGTAGTTTGAATCTTTATCAACTGTATTACCAGCTTTAATTTCTTCAGCTTTTGCGATAAAGTTTTGAACATGTCCTTCATATACATTATATTTATTTCCCATAATTATAAATGCGTGATTTTCATCTTCAGCTATAAATCTTTGTACATAAGGTATTTTATTATTATTCATTGCTGTTTCATAAACTCTATCACTGTTTTCAAAAGGAACAGTTGAATCTGCATTACCATGAATTATTAATATTGGTACTTCAGCATTAGCTAAACTATTTAAAGCATTTTGTTTTTCATCAAAGTTTTCTTCAGTAAGACCTACATCTATTGTGTTTATTAAAAGGTTTTTTACCAAGCTATCAGAAGCAAGGGTATTACCTAGATTGCCTAAATCAGCTTTATTTAATAAACCTAATACTTTAGCTACTAATTCTGAATCTCCTAAAGATCCAAATAAATCATTTATAATACCAGTCATAGATGTATAACCACAGTCTTCTATCACACCAATAACTTTTTTGTCCTTGATAGATACACCATCTACTTCTAATCCAGATAAGAATAAAGTTGTTGCGCCACCAAGTGAAACACCATGAACTATGATTTCATTACAATTATTAGGATATGCACTATTTAAGTAAGTTAACCAATCATAAACATCTAGACTTTCTAAGTATCCCATAGTACTTTTTCCTTCACTACTTCCGCAACCTCTTAAATCTGGTGCGATAACGTTAAATCCTTGGTCTAAATACATTTGTCCAAGAGTATCTGCTATAGCTTGACCATTCATCATAAATGCGTGTACTAAAACAACCCATTTATTTGATGTAGGATTTCCATTAGTATCTTTATTTGCATAATAAATGTTTGCGCTTAACTTAACATTATAATCATTACCTACAAGTTTTCCTGCTGTTGTTGCTTGAGTATTAACAACTGCATCAGGTGTTAACGTTTTTAAATTTGTTCCAATATTAGAAAATAGTGATTTTATTAAATCTAGTATTTTTTGTAATAGATTTGAGGTATTACCAGAATCGTCTGTTAAAACTGCAGTTAATAGTTTATTAGAAATATTATTGATTCCTGGTTTGTTGTTGTATTTATCTCTAAGTTCTAATATTTTATTTATCATTTGTTTTCTAGCAGTGTTATAATCTGTTCTAGAATTAATTCCATTTGTAAAACTATTCATATCATTTAAATATAATCTATATGAAGTAGTATTATTAAAAGTTATACTTGAAAATGTTAATGCAGCATAAGATGATGTAGTAAATGATATTAATAGTATCACAATAGCTAAGATCGCTAAAATCTTGCTGAATAAAAATTTTTTATTCATTTTTTAATTCCCCCTTCCAATTATGGAAAAGATTCCATAACTATCTTAATTATAGCATTTTTAAACGAAACAGTCAACAAAAAGAGTAGACATAAAAAGTATCTTCAATCTGAGAATCAACATAAAATATATTAGGTGATATAAATGAATAAAATAAAAAGAGGCGCAATTGTTACTAAAATATCAGATAATAAGAATGTTTTATTTAAGGTAGAGAGGATAATAAAAAATTCTAAAAAAGAAGAAGCTTTATTAAAAGGATTATTTGTTAGAATAATAGAGAAAATTGCAGTAAAAGAGTTAAGAGTTGTTAACAGAAAAGAAGTTAATAAATATATAGAATATACAAATAAGCTATTAGAAAAAAGAATTTATAACAGAAGAAATGCAGAATATTTAAAAAGGATTAGAACCGGAAAGATATTGCATATAGATGGAGATAAAAAATATACCGAGAAATCATATAAGTATTATAAAAAATTAGGATTAAATGCAATTGTAAAATATGTAACAGAAGAAAAGCAAGAAATGTACATTATTCAATTATTATCTAAATATAGACCAGATATTTTAGTAATAACTGGGCATGATGGAATGATAAAAAAAGGAAGATTTTTTAATGATATATACAATTATATAAATTCTAGATATTTTGTAAACACAGTAAGAAGAGCAAGAGAATGGGATAGTAGAAAAGAGTTAGTTATATTTGCTGGTGCCTGCCAAAGCTATTACGAAGCTTTAATGTCTGCCGGAGCAAACTTCGCATCATCACCAGCAAGAGTGTTAATTGATTTTGCTGATCCATTAATTGTAGCAGAAAAAATAGCAATAACAGATAACAATTATTATGTTACTATAAATGATATTGCAGGTGAACTTCGAGATGGAAAAGATGGAGTTGGAGGTGTAGGAGCCAGAGGTAAAAGCAAACAAATTACAACAATGTAACACAAATGTAACACAAATGTAACAAAAGAAAAAGCGTAACCTACAAGTACTGAAAAATAGGACAAAAACACAAATAGACATAAGTTTTGTCTTTTTGACACTATTCGACCAAAATGATATAATTTACTCAGTTTTATGAAGTAGGTGATGATATGATTTGTAAAGAAGATATAACAAATCTAAAAACAGATATTGATGGAAAAATTGGACAAAAGATTATTGTAAAAGGGTCTTTAGGAAGAAGCAGGACTTTTGAAAAGGAAGCCACAATAGAAAAAGCCTATCCAAATATTTTTATAGTAAAATATGAAGAAAATGATAGAAATGTAACTTATAGTTATACAGACATACTTACAAGAACTGTCGAAGTTCAAGTATTTGATGGTCAAGAATATAGTCCATTAATACCACCAGCAGAAGAAAAAAAAGCGCACAGAAGATTAGACTAATTATTAATAATTAAACTGAAGATGAGATATATAATTTAGTGTCCACAGTTATATTTAGGCGAAACCAATTAAAAAAATTCCTAGAAATAGGAATTTTTTTTTATCCTTTTTCATATGAATATAAAAAACAAAAGGAGGTATAAAATGGGAATCGAGGTTGTAAATGATAATTTATGTGTTAATAGATTAGTAGAGAAACAAAGAAAAGAGGTTATACTAGAAAATTCTATTATTGTTCCTGATATAAAACCAGATATAGTAAAACCTGTTGATTGTAGTGGAAATATATGTATATATAAAAAAGAGGTGATTAATGGAAGAATAAAAATAGATGGAACAATAGATTGTAATATTATTTATCTAGTAGATAGTGATAATGAAACTGTAAGGGGGCTTAATAGTAATATAGATTTTTCTGAATATATAGAAATAGAAAATCCTGTAGAACAAGCAGATGTAGATGTAAATATTATTTTAAAACAAATGGAATGTGATGTTTTAAATGGAAGAAAAGTTAATCTAAAGGCTACTTTAGAAATAACATCAATAATATATGCGAATGAAAATATAAATATCACAAAAGATATTAAGGGCTGTACAGATATACAAAAATTAGAAAAGGTAATTCAACTAAATTCTTTAATTGGAAAAAATTCTTGTAAAGCATATGCAAAAGATAACATCATTTTAGAAAATAATGAAACATTAGTAGAAGTATTAAAAACAGAAGTAGAAATAAAAAATAAAGAATTTAAGATAAGTTATAATAAGATTTTGGCAAAATCAGATGTAAATGTTAGAATATTATATCTAACAGAAAATAATGAAATAAAATTGATAGATAAACTAATTCCTGTAATGGGCTTTATAGATATGGAAAATATTACAGAGAATAATATATGTGATGTAAAACATAGTGTAAAAAACATCATAGTAAAACCAAATAATTCTGAAGATAATTCTATTTATGTTGAAGTAGAAACAGAAATAAATTGTTTTTCATATGAGACAAAGGATATTGAATTACTACAAGATTTATACAGTCCTGTAAAAAATATTTCGTATAAAGAAAAAACTATTAGAGCTATGATGGGATTACAAACCATAAATGATGTAATTACTGTTAATGAAAAAATAAATAATTCAGAAAATTTTGCAAATAGAATATATAGTTCTAGTATGAATGTTCAAATAAATAGTATAAAAATTTTAGAAAATAGAGCAATTTATGAAGGAGAAATAATAGAAAATATATTATACGAAACTAATACTGCAGAAAAAGTAGAAAAAAGAGAAATTCGATTTCCATTAAATCATGAAGTTTCACTTATAGATAAAATAACAGAAGAGAATTTAGATATTGAAATAGAAGCAAGAAATAATACAGTAACAATAGAACAAGATGGAAATATAAGTGTAAATTTGGAAATAAATATCAAAACAAAAATGTTTAAAAGCATAAATCTAAATATTTTAGACGATTTGGAAGAAAATGAAATAGAAAATAATAATTCATATAGTATAATTATATATTTTGTAAAAAAGGGAGATACTTTATGGAATATAGCAAAAAGGTATAGAAGTACAGTAGATGGAATAAAACAAATAAACAAAATAGATGATGAAGAAAATTTGGAAATAGGTAGAGCTTTATTTATACCAAGGTATATTTCAAGGTTAAAGGTTGGATAATATGGAAAGTATTTATTCCAGAAAAAAAGTTAAACTGCCAAAAAAATATGTAAATATTGTAACTATAATAATTGTAGCTTTATTAACAGTATTTTTTTTAATAAAAACAATTACACCAGTTTTTAATAATCTGTGCCAAAGTGAGGCAAAAGCAACAGCAACAAAAATTGTTAATGATACAATAGACGATGTAATGGAAAATTATACGTATACAGATTTGGTTGTAATAAATAAAGATAATGATGGTAAAATAAATTCGATACATGCAGATACGGCTACATTAAATAAGATTGTATCTAATATAGCCACAAATATTCAAAAAAATATAGATTCACAAGAAAACAGAGATATATACATAAGACTAGGTACTTTTACAGGAATAACGTTGCTTTCTGGAAGAGGTCCGAAAGTGCCGATACGAATTTCTAGTATAGGAAATATAGATACAAATATTAAGAGTGAATTTGAAAGTGCAGGAATAAATCAAACAATACACAGAATAACTTTAGAAACAAAGTGTGAAATCCAAATATTAACACCTTTTAATACAATTGTAAGTTCGGTAGAAGATAAAGTGATTTTAGCAGAAAATATAGTGATTGGAGAGATACCGGAAAGCTATTTTGATATTGGAAACTTACTAGAAAATGAAAAAAAATAAAGAAAATTAAAAAAAATCCCCAAAAATCCATAAAAACGTGTTATAATGTGGGCGAAGTGTTATTATGATAAAATGCCAAGTAATATATTATTGAAATATAATAAAAAAGGAGATAATATATGGACAATATACTAAATGTAAAAAACATGATTAATATTAAAGTTATCGGTATAGGTGGAGCTGGTAACAATGCAGTAAACAGAATGATAGAAGACGGAATAGATGGGGTAGAATTTTATGAACTTAACACAGAAGTAAAAGTTTTCGAAGATGCAAAAACAAAAAATACAATGCAAATCGGAAAAGAAATCACAAAAGGATTAGGTGCTGGTGGAGATGTTTCCATAGGAGAGAAAGCAGTTTTAGAAAACAAAGAAGAAATCAAAAATATATTACAAGGTACAGATTTATTATTTTTAACAGCAGGAATGGGCGGTGGAACTGGAACAGGAGCAATTCCAGCAGTAGCACAAATAGCAAAAGAAATGGGAATATTAACAGTAGGAATAGTATCAAAACCATTTTCTTTTGAAGGAAGAATACGTATGGCAAAAGCCGAACGTGGAATTAATGAATTAAGAGAAAATGTAAATTCTTTAATTGTTGTATTAAATGATAACTTATTAAAAACAAATAAAAGAATAACATTAGAAAATGCTTTTAAAGAAGCAGATTTAGTACTAGAAAAAGGTATAAAAGGAATAACAGATCAAATTGCAACACCAGGACTAGTAAATATAGACTTTGCTGACATTAGAACAATTATAGGTTATAAAGGTAATGCTTATATGGGAATAGGAAGAGGAAAAGGTGATAATAGAAATGATATTGCAGTAAAAGAAGCAATAGGAAATCCTTTAACTGAAACTACTATGCAAGGAGCCAAAGGAGTTATTGTTAATATTGCAGGTAGTGCAGAGATGCCATTAGATGAAATAAATGCAATAATGACAGTAATTGGTGACAGAGTTGATAACCCAGAAGCAAATATCATTTTTGGAACAATTATAGATGATTCTTTACAAGATGAAATTGTAATTACTGTTATAGCAACAGGAATAGAAAAATAGGGATGAGGGACGGTCCTT
>CALXPV010000067.1 GCA_944390295.1 uncultured Clostridia bacterium
AATTAATGGACTATAAAGATTTAGCAAATTTAATATTTCCAGATGTAAAACCAATAGAATATTATGAAGAAAAATATCCAAAAAGAAACTTAAAGGAAGGAGCTATAGTAAGCAGATTTGCTCCAAGTCCAACAGGATTTGTACATATTGGTGGACTATACCAAGCTCTAGTTGCAAGAAAAGCTGCAACTCAAACAGAAGGAGTATTTTTCTTAAGAATAGAAGATACAGATCAAAAAAGAGAAATAGAGAATGGTATTACAGATATCGTCAATTCTTTAAAAGACTTTGGAATAGAAGAAGACGAAGGAATGATAAGCGAAACAGAAGAAAAGGGTAATTATGGTCCATATAAACAATCATTAAGAGGAGAAATATATAGATCATATGCTAAATACATGATAGAAATGGGAAAAGCATATCCTTGTTTTTGTTCAGCAGAAGAAGTTGATGAAATAAGAAAAAAACAAGAGGCAGCAAAAGTTAGACCTGGATATTATGGTGTTTGGGCAAAATGTAGAAATTTGACCATAGAAGAAATGGCAGAAAAAATTAAAGCTGGAGAAAAATATATTATTAGATTTAAATCACCAGGAAGAGAAGATAGAAAAATAAAACATCATGATGTAATAAAAGGAAATGTAACTTTCCCAGAAAATGACCAAGATATAGTAATAATTAAAGCTGATGGACTTCCTACATATCATTTTGCACATATTGTAGATGATCATTTAATGGGAACAACACATGTAGTTAGAAGTGATGAATGGCTTTCATCAGTTCCATTACATTTACAATTATTCCATGAAATTGGATTTAAAGCACCAAAATATGTACATATTGCACCAATCATGAAGAATGATAATGGAAATAAGAGAAAATTAAGTAAAAGAAAAGATCCAGAAGCTGCAGTAAGTTATTATGCAGAACAAGGAATCCCAGAAGAAGCTGTAAAAGAATATTTATTAAATATTGCAAATTCAAATTTTGAAAATTGGAGAAGACAAAATCCAACAGAAGACATGGAAAACTTCGAGTTACAATTAAATAAAATGAGTGTAAGTGGAGCACTTTTTGATATGGTAAAATTATTTGATGTTTCTAAATCTGTTATTTCAAGATTTGATGCAGAAAAAGTATATAATGAGTCATTAAAATGGGCAGATAAATATGATGAAGAATTAGCAGAAATGCTAAAATCAGATAAAGAATATGCATTAAAAGTATTTGGTATTGAAAGAGGAAACAAAAAACCTCGTAAAGATATTGCTAAATGGTCAGATGTAAAAAATGAAATTTCATATATGTATGATGAAAAATTTTATGCACAAAATGTTAATTATGAATACCAAAAAATATCAAATAGTGATAAAATAAAAACAATCTTAGATGAATATATAAATAATTATTTTGATGAGAATGATGACAAACAAGAATGGTTTAACAAAATAAAAGAATTAGCTGGAAAATTAGGATATGCAAGCGAAGTAAAAGAATTTAAAGCAAATCCAGATAAATATGAAGCACATGTTGGAGATGTAAGTACAGTTTTAAGAATAGCATTAACAGGAAGAGCAAATACGCCAGATATGTATGAAATAATGGAAATTATGGGAAAAGAAAGAATAACAAAAAGATTTAATAAAGCAAAAGAGGTTTTATAAGGAAGGCATTTCGCTAAGTATTTCTTTGAAGTAATCGCGAAATATATGCCACTCGCTATGCTCGGGCAGACATATGTAGCCTAACCTTGTTATATACGTAAAAATCTTGATTTTTCCTATATAATAAACAAAGGAGAAGTAATATATGGATAAATTAACCGATATTATGAACTATTTTAAAGGGATAGAATTAAAACAAGTAATAGACTTTCTAATTGCTATTGCTGTTGTTATATTCTTTTATATATTTAGTTCTGCTTTATCATATATTTTAATAAGAATTTTTAAAAGAAAGAAAACAGACAAAGAAAGAATAAAGAAAATGCCATTTTATAAACCGCTAAAGATATTTTTTATAATACTTGGTGTGTTTATAGCAACAAAAGTGTTGCAAATAAGTGGTAAGGCAATGGAAGTTATAACATTAATATTTAGAATATTATGTACTATTTTATTTGCGAAAGCATTAGCAGATTGTTTTACTCCAAATTCAAAAACTATGAAAAAACTTCAAAAGAAATTTGCAACTAATACAGATGATAACAGAATGAATTTCATTCTAAAAACAGCAAGAGTGATTATTTATATCCTTGCAGTATTAATTATTATTGGATTAATTGGAATTAATCTAAATACAATACTTGCTGGACTAGGAATAGGAAGTGTTGTAATTACACTTGCTGCACAAGACACTGCTAAAAACCTATTTGGTGGAGTTATGATATTAATGGATAAACCATTTGTAATAGGTGATTGGATACAAACAACAAATTATGAAGGAATTGTAGAAGATATATCGTTTAGAAGTACTGGAATAAGAACATTTGATAATTCTTTAGTAAATATACCAAATGGAGTGTTATCAAATGAAGCAATTATTAACTGGAGTAAAATGGAAAAAAGAAAATATAAATTAACATTAAAATTAGATTTAGATACCCCAGTAGAAGTAATACAAAGATTAACAAGTAAAATATATTTCATGTTAATAAATGATTCTAATGTTATAAATGATGATACATATGTAAAATTTGATGAGATAGAACCAGACGGAATTGCAATAATGATATATGTATTTACTGATTCAGTCGATTATGCTAGCTATTTGAATGCGAAAGAACATATAAATAGAAATATTTTGCAAATAGTTGAAAATGAAGGTGTAAAATTATCATATCCAACAACAACGGTATTGCTAAGAGATACAGAAAAAGTAAAAGCTAAAAAAGTAAAATAAAAAGTGTAAAATAGGAGAATAACTATGGAAAATACTAATGAAGAAGTCCTTGACTTTGCATATGCAGCTATACAGAGAACAGAACTTTCAGATAAGGATAGGGAAACATGTGGAATGATAAATAGATTGAATAGACATGAAGAGATGATAAGTAAAGTTGATGAAGCAATGAGTAAAGCTGCTGAAAAAGAAAATGTTAAAGCTGGAATGGAGAGTATAGATAGAGACTTCACAAGCTATGCAGAATCAACTGTTGGAAAAATAAGAGAAGGAAGTAGCTTATGGCAAAAATTCATGGATAAAAAACAAGAACTTATACAAGGATATGTTGAAATTGCAGATGAAGTATTAGGAAAATATGATACAGAGATTAGAAGATTAACAGATGAAGAATCAACATTAAGAAAAGGAATAGTAAATAGTTTTGCAGAAAGATTTGTATTAAATAAAGCTAGAAAAGTATTAGAGCAAGAAGAGGAAATTTCACCAAAAGATAGAGGAATGCAAGCTAAAGACGTAACTCCTTCAGAATTAAGAACATTAGAAGAAGACAAGAAAATTGGTGCTGGTGAAAGTTTTAAGAAAATTGTTGCTATTAAAATAGAAAAAGAAAAAGTAATAATGAAACGTGATGAAGATTTAAAAAAAGTAATAGCAGAAAAAGAAACAGGTTTGACCAAAAAAGAAAAAAAGCCTAATATTTTTAAGAAACTATATACGGCACTACCTATATCAAGATTTTTTAAAGATAGAAAAATTGATGCAATTGCTATGGCTACATTAAATAGATGGGAAGAAAATAGAAAAAGAGAAGAACTTGGAAAAAAACTAGAAGCTAGGGGAGCCAAAAAAGAAGATTTTGACAGAAGACAATTTCATCAAAAAGGAGCAGAACCTACTTCTTTGGACAGATTAAATAGTGTGGTTAAAGCTAGTAAAGAAACACCGCAGGTAGAGCAAAAACAACAAGAAGCTTATTTGGAAGGTATATAAAAATAGAATTTTAAAAAAGAGAAATTTATAATTTCTCTTTTTTTAGTTAGTAGGAAAGTTCTCGCGAAGTGAGATTTGTATGTAGAAAAAATTGAAGTATAGAATAATTATAAGAAATTTCGAAAAAATATAAATAAATGGTTGACAAAAACACATAGTATCAATATAATAATAACAAATATAACTTATTAACTTTTTGATAATATCAAATAAAGGAGAGGATGCCTATGAAAAATGATAGGGTAATAGTGGTATTTGGAGGATCATTTAATCCACCATTAAATTCACATTTTTCATTAGCAGAACAAATTATATCTGAATACGAAAATGTAGAAAAAGTAATTTTTGTACCAGTAAATCAAAAATATCAGAAGAAGGGATTACTAGAAAATAAATATAGGTATGAAATGCTAAAATGCGTTTGCGATAAAAATGATGAATTTGAAGTATCAGATATAGAATTAAAACACGACAGACAATTATATACAATAGAAACGTTAGAAGAAATTCAAAGACAGAATCCAAACAAAACAATTTGGTTTACAACAGGAAGTGATAATTTAAAAGAGCTAAACACATGGGCAAAATCTGAAGAATTAGTAAAAAAATTTAAAATTCTTGTATTAGAAAGAGATGATGATTGCTTAGAAGACATTATAAATAATAATAGCTTTTTAAAAGAAAATGAAAAATCATTTATAAAAGTAAAAAATAGTGTTAGAAGTAGCTTAAGTTCATCATTTGTTAGAAAAAAGATACGAGAAGGAAAAAGTATACGTTATTTTACACCTGATGAAGTATATTCATATATAAAAGTAAATAATTTATTTAAGTAAAATTTGAACTATTTAAGTTCAAAAAGGAGGAAAATATATGATAGATGAAAAAGAATTAAAAATTCATATAGATAAAATAGTTTTATGGATACAAGAGTGTGTAAAAAAAGCAGGTGCGAAAGGTGTAGTAATTGGAAATAGTGGAGGAAAAGATAGTGCTACAGTTATAGCACTTGCAAGCAAAGCTTTAGGAAAGGAAAATGTTTTAACTGTTGGAATGCCTTGTCAGTCAAAAGAAAAAGATTTAGAAGATGCAAAACTAGTTGCCCAAACATTCGGGGTAAAAATATTAGAAATTAATTTGACTGATACATATGAAAAATTAGAAGAAGAAATCAATAAAAAGATGGAAGTAGAACTAAATGGAGAAGCTAAAATAAACATCAAACCAAGACTTAGAATGACTACATTATATGCTATTGCACAGAGCCATAATTATCTAGTTATGGGAACAGGAAATTTGTGTGAAGCGATGGTTGGATATACAACGAAATGGGGAGATAGTGCAAGCGATTTTAATCCAATTGCGAATTTTACAGTAGATGAAGTTTTAAAGATAGGAGAGATTTTAGGAGTTCCAGAGAAAATTATAAGAAAAGCACCAAGTGATGGACTAAGTGATAAAAGTGATGAAGAGAAAATGGGAATAACCTATAAAGAAGTTGCAGAATATATAGAAACCGGAAAAACAGCAGAAGATAAAATGAAAAAAATTGAGAAAAGATATATGAATTCCAAACATAAAAGAGAAAAAATCCCAACATATGATTTTGGTAGAAAAAATTATTTGAATGAGATGAATTAATAGTAAAAGGGGGATTTTTTATGAAGGAAGATATTAAAATAAAAATAAAAAAAGGATTTACATATGTTTTTATAGATGGACTAACTGGAATGGCTTGGGGACTATTTTCTACATTAATTATTGGATTAATAATAGAGCAAATAGGAAAATTAATTGGTGGAAACATAGGAGATTTAATTATAGTAATAGGCAAAGTAGCTGCAAGTTTAACTGGTGCAGGTATTGGTGTTGGAGTAGCAGTAAAATATAAAGATACACCTTTTGTTACAATATCTGCTGCAATTGCAGGGCTAATAGGTGCTTTTGCGAGTAAAATATTACAAGGGTCTGTTTTAGTAGATGGAAGTATTATTTTAAATGGACCAGGAGAACCACTAGGCGCTTTTATAGCAAGCTTTGTGGGAATAATTTGTGGTAGATGGATACAAGGTAAAACTAAGTTAGATATTATTTTAGTTCCTATTTTTACAATAATGATAGGTGGAGCTGTTGGACTATTAGTAGGTCCACCTATTTCAAATTTTATGCTAGCGTTAGGAGAAATTATTAATTGGGCAGTAGATAAACAACCGATTATAATGGGAATATTAGTATCTGTTTTAATGGGAATGATATTAACTCTACCAATAAGTTCTGCAGCACTTGCAATAATATTAAATTTAAGTGGATTAGCAGGAGGAGCTGCTACAGTTGGATGTTGTGCTAATATGATCGGATTTGCAGTTGCAAGTTTTAAAGAAAATGGAATATCTGGACTTATTTCACAGGGATTAGGAACATCAATGTTACAAGTTCCAAATATTATGAAGAAACCAATTATTTGGCTTCCAGCAATTATTGCTAGTGCAATTTTAGGACCAATTTCGACAACTGTATTACATATGACTAATAATGCATCAGGAGCTGGTATGGGAACAGCAGGCTTAGTAGGACAGTTTATGACTTGGCAAGATATGAGTGGAAGTGAAGATGGTGTTACATTAATAATAAAGATCATATTACTACACTTTATATTACCTGGACTTATTGCTTGGGTTACAAGTTATTTTATGAGGAAAAAAGGTCTAATAAAAGATGGAGATATGAAGCTTGAAAGTAGTACATAAAT
>CALXPV010000068.1 GCA_944390295.1 uncultured Clostridia bacterium
AGCTATCCGCGACTCGAACGCGGGACAACTTGATTAAAAGTCAAGTGCTCTACCACCTGAGCTAATAGCCCATATTTGCACTGCACTCGCAGTGCTCTTATATATTACTATGATTTTTTTCATTTGTCAACATTTTTTTTAATTTTTTTAAAAAAATTTTTAAATCATTGTTTTTTTACCTTTTAATAAGATTAATTTTCCTTGATTTGTAGCACTTGCAAATCACTTTTTATCTTATTTATTTAATTCTTTAAGTAATTCTTCTACATCTATTCCATGTACCATACAAGCTTCTTCTAATGTTTCTTCTCTTGAAGCAGGGCATCCTAAACAGTGCATTCCAACACTTAATAATACTTCTGCTTTATCTGGGTTTGAATCTAATAATTCTCCTATTTTTGTTGTTTTCTCTATATTCATTTTCTTACCTCCTATTTTTTCGTAAAAGTATTTTATCATATTTTATTTCAAAAGTATAGACATTAGTCATAAATTATAGTAAAATTCAAAATATGGTAGGTGATTTGTATCAATCGATTACTCAATTTGTTTTTTATTTCATTTATTATTAACTTTTTTATTTGTTTTTATTCAGTTTATTCAATTTGTTCTTTTCTTTTAACTCAAGATATTCAAGGTCACAAGTTAAAGAAGAAAATAGAAGATTAATCTTGGGAGGTTTTATGTCTAAAAAACTTATTATTTTTTTCGTTTCTATTAGTTTATCTTTAATTATATTTAATCTTATAATATTTTATCCAATCTTTGTTTCTGATAATATAATTATTTCATTTGCAATTAATCCTTTTAACATATGTCAAAAGCATCCAACTTTTTGGTTTTATTTTAAAATTGTATATGTTGTAGTAAATATAATATCTAGTTTTACAATTTCCTTTTTGATTGTTTCTTTTTTTACCAAGCCCATAAAAACTACTAATACAGAAATTACTAAAGCTCCAAGTGGTTTATACCTTCTTATCGGGCAAAATATATCTAAAAATACAGATGTATTTATTCCAGAAAAATCTTTATATCAAAACATCTTAATTACAGGTACAATTGGTAGTGGTAAAACAAGTTCTGCAATATACCCTTTTTCCAAGCAACTTATACACTATAAAAGCAATCAAAAAAACGAAAAGTTAGGAATTTTATGTTTAGATGTAAAAGGTAATTTTTATAAGCAAATATATAATTATGCCAAAAAATATAATCGTCTAAAAGATTTAGTAATAATAGGATTAAATTCGGATAAAACATATAATCCATTAGATAAACCTCACTTAAATTCTTTAGTTTTAGCTAACAGATTAAAAACAATTCTTACTTTAATATCCCCTAATAATGGTGAATCATTTTGGTTAGATAAAGCAGAACAAATATTATCTGAATCAATTAAATTATGTAGGTTATATAATGATAATTACGTAAATTTCACAGAAATCCATAAATTAATAAATAATAAAAAATATTATTTATCAAAAGTTGATTTATTAAGAAAAAGATTTTTAAATAATACTTTTTCTAATGAAGAATTATATAATTTAAGTTCCTGCATTAATTTTTTTGAACAAGAATTTTATTCTTTAGACGAAAGAACAATTTCAATCTTAAAATCAGAAATAACTAGAATAACTTTGCCCTTTGTTTCTAATTATAAAATATCAAAATTATTCTCTCCTCCTAAATGCAATATTACTTTTAAAGGTTTTAAAAACTTAATTAATTCTGGAAAAATTGTTGTTCTTTCTATGAATATCTCTGAATATACGTTGCTTTCTAAAATTCTTGCAACATATATGAAATTAGATTTTCAATCTGAGGTAATGAGCCGTATTTCATCTAAGAATCAACGCCCTGTAGCATTTATTTGTGATGAATACCAAGAATATATTACATCCTCTGATGCTAATTTTTTCTCGGAAAGCAGAGAAGCAAAATGTATTAATATTGTTGCCACACAAAGCTATTCTTCATTATTAAATTCTATAAAAGATGAACCATCTTTAAAAGTAATCTTACAAAACTTAGTAAATAAGATTTGGTTTCGAACCGATGATCTTTATACAATAGAATGTGTCCAAAAGCAACTTGGGAAAGAAGATAAAGAAAAAACATCCAAAACCATTTCTGAAAATGCTCAAGAAAGTAATTACAACTATTTACTAAAAAAGTTCAAGTCAAAACATTCTAATATATCTGAAAGTATTAATACTTATGTTTTACAAGATTATATTTTTGATTCTAAATTCTTTTCACAAGAATTGCATACATTTTCTTGTTTGGCATTTCTTTCTGATGGAAAATCTGCTATGCCTCCACAAAAGTTACAAATGTATCCTTATTTTAAAAATGAAAGGATGTGATTTTTATTAAGTTAAAAATATTTTTTATTATAACTATTTTATTTTTTATTGTTTTTTATTCTACAACAGTATATTCTGCTGACCCTAAACTTATAAACAAACTTAATTCTGCTTTTGAAGATATAGAAGAATGGCTTATAAAGCTTGCCACTCCTGCTGCTGCAGTTGCTGTTGGAACAGGAATATTTATGAAGAAATTTAGTTTTGGTGATGAAGAAAGAATTAGATTAGGCAAAAAACTAATTAAAAATTCTCTGTTTTCTTATGGTTTTATTTTGGCAATAGATTTAATCTTATCTACAATAAAATCCTTGGTAGGTTAATATGGATTCAAATAGTATTGCTCAAACTATATCAGCTACTATAAATGATCTTATTCAAAGCTTGTTTGCTTCAGTTGATAATAATGTTTACTCTTATATTGATAATTTAGTTTTTATAGATGAAAGCATCCTAGAAAGTTCTAAATTTGAAAATCTATTTGGCAGTTCTACTAGAAGTGGAATTTTGCTAATTGCTAATTCTTTAATAATTGCATTTTTTATTTATTATTGTATAAAATTATTTTTATCATATTATTCCTCAAAACCTGTAGAAAGGCCTTATCAATTTATTTTTAAATTATTACTTATTTGTATAATTATCAATAGCTCTTATTTTATTTGTAAAGAAATACTTTTTATAAATAATTTAATAAGTTCATCTTTTTGTGAAATTGGTGAAATTTTTACCAAAAAGGAAATATCTTTTAAAACCTTAGTTTCTGAATTAAATACTGTAATTTCATTACAAAATTCTTCTATAGATATTTTTTCTGTAGATGGTATTCTAAAAAGTTTTTGCAGTATTGGGCTTTTAAATCTAATGCTTTCATACTCTTTAAGATATATATTATTAAATGTATTTATATTATTATCACCCTTTGCTTTTCTTAGTTTATCTGTTAGTTTTTCAAGTTGGTTTTTTAGAAGCTGGTTACGTGCTCTTTTTTCGTTACTATTTCTTCAAAGTTTTGTTTCTATTATTTTAATAGTTATTTTAGCTTTAAATTTTTCAGATGATATTCTATCTAAATTCATATATATAGGCGCAATATATGCTTTAATTAGAGGCAATAGCTATATTAGACAGCTCATTGGTGGAATTTCTACAGATATTAATACAAATCTATCTACCATGAAATCTTTAATAAAAATGAGGTGATTTCTATTTTTATTATTCCACAAAACTATAATTTTAAGAATAAATTTTTAGGAATTTTAGATTATTCAACTTTAATTTTCTTGTTAATTTTTTATATTTTATCAATTTTAATATTAAATATAATTCCTTTGGATTTTTATTCGAAAATTATTGTTTTTATAGTAATTAATACTCCGGTTACATTAATTTCTATAATTGGTTTTAATCATGAAAATATTATATATGTATTCTTTTATATTCTTAAATTTTTAATGAATAGAAATATCTATTTTTACAGAAAAAAATTTTTTGATTTCTAAAACTTAGAATATAGGCTATTTTTAAAAATATCGTCAAATTTTGTCGTTTCTCATTATTGTAAAAAAATTTTTATAATGCTATAATATTGTAATTATAGGAGGAGAGTTATGAAATTAGAGCAAAACGACAAAAATTTTTTATTTTCTGAAACTAGATTGCCAGATGTATTTTTTACAGAATACATGTCACAAGCAAATGGCGACTATATAAAAGTTTATTTGTATGTTGCTTTCCTTGCAAAATATAATAAGGAAATTAAAATAAATGATCTTTCTAAAGCTTTAAATATTCCGTTTAAAACTATACAAGATGCTTTAGCTTATTGGGAAGAACAAGAAATTTTAATTAAGAAAAATAATGGTTATATTGTTGTTGATTTGCAAGAAAAAGAACTAAATAAACTATATTCACCTAAATTAACCTCTACACCAGAGGAAGCTCTTTCTAACTCTAAAAATCAGTATAGAGCAAAAGCTATTGAAGATATCAATAACTCTTGTTTCCAAGGAATGATGTCTCCTTCTTGGTATAATGACATTGATTTATGGTTTAACAAATACGGATTTGATGAACCTGTTATGATTGCTTTATTTAGATATTGTTTGGAACGTTCTGCTTTACATAGAAATTATATACAAGCAGTTGCAGAAGGATGGCATAAAAACAATATTAAAACATATACCGATTTGGAAAATTATTATTCAAAACAAGAAAAATTATCTTTAATAAAAAAACAAATATCAAAGAAATTAGGATTTTCTAGACCTCTTACACAATATGAAAGTGCCTATATAGAAAAATGGGTAGTTGATTTTGGATATAATATGGATATTATTGAAATTGCTTTAAAGAAAACTACATCAAAGGCAAATCCTAATTTTGATTATTTAGATAAAATTATTTCTAATTGGCATGAAAGAAACTTACATACCGCTTCAGAAATTAATGAATTTTTAGCACAAATAAAAATTCAAAATCAAAATAAAAAAGTACTAGAAAAACAAACTAATTACAAAGGATATGAACAAAGAAACTACAGTGATCTTGATACTTTATATGCTAATAATTAAGGAGTTAACATGTCTAATGATAATTTAAAAAATTTATTAAAAGAATACGAAATAAAAAAATTACATGCTGAACAGGTAGCAGACAAACGTGTAGAAGAACTTTATAATAAAAATCCTCGTTTAGCAGAAATTAATACAGAAATTGCAAATTTAGGAATTAGTGTATCTAAAGAACTTTTAAAAAATAATAATCCTAAATTAGTAGAAGATTTAAGAAACAAAATTTTAGAATTAAAAAATCAAAAACTTGAAATTCTAAAAAGTCTTAATCTTGATGAAAGTTATTTATTACCTAAATATGAATGTTCTATTTGCAATGATACAGGTTATATTATTAATAATAATAAATCTGAAATGTGTTCTTGTTTAAAACAAAAACTTATAAATATTCAATATAATAAATCTAATATTAATAAGTTAGATTATGAAAATTTCAAAAATTTTGATGAGAATATGTACTCAGATGAGATAAATGAAGAAAAATATCACTCTTCAATCTCTCCTAGAAAAAATATTCTAGTTATTAAAAAAATTGTTGATAATTTTATAAAAAATTTTGATAATCCTAAAGGTAAAAACTTATTATTTACTGGTAGCCCAGGACTTGGAAAAACATTTTTATCAAATTGCATTGCTAAAGAATTGATTGATGCCGGCAAAATAGTTTTATATCAAACAGCTCCTGCAATGCTTGATAATATAGTAAATTGTAAATTTGGAAAAAATAATGTTTCTAAAGAATTTATAGAAAATATTTTTGAAGCTGATTTATTAATAATTGATGATTTAGGAACTGAAACAATTAATAATATAAAATTCACCGAATTATTTAATGTTATTAATACTCGTATTTTAGATAACAAAAAAACAATTATTTCAACAAACTTATCTATACAAAATCTTTTTTCTATATATGATGAAAGAATTGTTTCTAGAATTGTTGGATATTATGATATTTGTAAATTCTTTGGTGATGATATCAGATTTAAAATTAGAAATATTAAATAGTTAAAGCCATCAACGAAGGTTGATGGCTTTTCTTTAGTATTAAGCAAGATCATTTATATAATCTTGTAAATTCTTTCGTATATTTTTCAAATCTTTTTCAATTGTGTTTAAAGAATATCCAGTCAAATATGAAATCATTTGAACTGACATATCTTCAACATAGTAGGCGAAAAAAACTTCTTTCCGCCGTTTGGCTGTTTCTTCTTTTCGATTAATTTTCATAATCAAAAACTCCTTTAAAAAGATTTGTCCTTATATTATATCAAATTATGATT
>CALXPV010000069.1 GCA_944390295.1 uncultured Clostridia bacterium
TTTAGTGCTTTTGTTTTTCTATGTTTATTTAAAATCTTTTTATTTTTTCCCCAGATTATTTAACTCATATAAATATATGAATGAATTTAAATAAATTTGAATGAATGAGGATGAATAAAAATAGCACGAAAAAAACACAAAAAATACATTAAAAAGATATTGAAATAAAAAAGTCAATATGATAAGATACAAATAAATAAAAAATAAATAAACGACAAACCAAAAAACTTCCCTGCATAGTGCGTGTAGACAGGAATTTTAGAACCAACAAATTTTATACGGGAGTCCGCCTTTAGATGTGGCGTGCAAGCTTACACTTTATAGTAGTAAGAAGCCCACAAGCATTTAACAAGACACCCACCTACGCAAGTAGGCTCTTAAAATTTCTAAACTTCTTACGGCTAAAGCGGGGTAAGTTTTTTTTATATACTAGGAAAGTTCTCCTAGTAGGAGAACTTTCTGTAGTAGACAATTATGGCGAGTGTTAGATTTTCTAACATTTACCAATGCGTAGATTTCTTAGCTGTAGCATTTTAATGTGTACAGATAAGTTATGCTAGTAAAATCTTATATTCGCTTTTTTGCTCATATGCAAAATCAAATAAATTTAATGATAATATAATTGATTTTAAAAAAAAGTTTATATATAATTATACAAAAATTAAGAGGATTGATATGAAAATAAAAGAAATTTTAAAAATTGGTAATAAAAAATTATCAAACATAACAGAAGCAAACTTAAAATTACGATTATTAATATCAAAAATAATAGATAAACCAAAAGAATTCTTGATTACACATAATGAAGAAGAAATAACTGAAATTCAAGGAAATAAAATATTAGAAGGTATTGAAAAACTAGCAAATAATATACCAATACAATATATAATAAATGAACAAGAATTTATGGGAATAAAATTTTTTGTTGATGAAAATGTATTAATTCCACAGCCAGATACAGAAATACTAGTAGAGCAAGTAATAAAAAATTGTAAAGATGCAAATAAAAAAATATTAGATTTATGTACTGGAAGTGGCTGTATAGCGATATCATTAAAAAAATACATACCACAAGTAAAAATTTTTGCATCAGACATTAGTTCAAAAGCATTAGAAATTGCAAAAAAGAATGCTAAACAAAATAATACAGAAATAAATTTTATAGAATCAGATTTATTTCAAAATATTAATAATGAGAAGTTTGATATTATAGCATCAAATCCACCTTATATTAAGCAAGATGTGATAAAAACTTTAGATAAAGAAGTACAAAATGAACCAAATATTGCGTTAGATGGTGGGAAAGATGGATTAGATTTTTATAGGAAAATAATAAAAGAATCATATGAGTATTTAGCAAATGATGGAAAACTATATTTAGAAATAGGATATGATCAAAAAGAAGATTTAATAGATTTATATAATAAAGATGGAAGATATAAAAATATAAATTGTATAAAAGATTTGGCAAATAATGATAGGGTAATTGTTATAGAAAAATAGGAGGCAAAAATGTCTTTTTCTGGAGAAATAAAAGAAGAATTAAGTAAATTATCAAATTTAAAAGATAAAGAAGCTGTATATTATGAATTAATAGGATATCTAATTACAAAAAATACAAAAATAGAAAAAAGAATAAAATATTCAACAGAAAGTGAATATAACATTAATAGACTAAATAAATTATTAAATAATTTAAATATTAAATATGACATAGAAATGCAAGGAAAATTATATGTTATAAGTTTTAGTAAAAATACAGATATAAAAGATATACAAATTATAGATTCTAATATATGTATAAATCCAATTGAAGTTAATGAAGATAAAGACGTAAAAGCTATAATAAGAGGGGCTTTTATGGGTGGTGGATTTGTAAGTGAACCAACCAGTAAATATCACTTAGAAATTAATTTCGAAAATGAAACAAATTTTGAATTTATAAAAAAACTACTAGAAAATTATAATATGTCTATAAAGAGATTAAAAAGAGATGGTAGTATTTCTTTATACATAAAAGATGGAGAAGAAATATCTAATTTTTTAGCTTTAATTGGTGCAAGTGAATCGATGCTTAAATTTGAGGAGATACGTGTAATAAAAGAGGCTAGAAATAATGTTAATAGAATGGTTAATTGTGAAGTTGCCAACTTAAATAAAACAGTTACTGCAGCAACAAAACAAATAGAAGCTATAAGAAAGCTAAAAAATAGTAGGAAGTTTACAAATTTACCAGAAGAATTAAAAGAAATAGCAAATCTTAGACTAAAAAATCCGGATGCAAGCTTAATAGAACTTGGAAATATGTTAAAAGAACCTGTAGGAAAATCTGGAGTTAATTATAGATTAAATAAACTAATAAAAATGGCAGAGGAATTATAAAATGGAAAATATAGGTATATATGTACATATACCTTTTTGTATGCAAAAATGTTATTATTGTGATTTTACATCATATCCTAATAAATTAAGTAAACAAGAAGATTATGTACAAGCACTAAAAGATGAAATAAAAGAAAGAAGTAAAAAAATAAAAAATTATATAGATACAATATATATTGGTGGAGGAACTCCATCCATTATAGATTCTAATAAAATTGCAGAGATTTTAGAGTGTATAAGAAGTAATTATAAAGTTAAGAAAAATGCAGAAATAACAATAGAAGTTAATCCAGGTACTGTTACCAAAGAAAAACTACAAGCATATAAAGATTTTGGAGTAAATAGATTAAGCATAGGTCTTCAATCTACAAAGGATAAACTTTTAAAAGAAATAGGGCGAATACACAAGTATGAAGATTTTTTAAATACATATGAAATGGCTACAGAAATTGGATTTAAAAATATTAATGTGGATTTAATGATAGGTCTTCCAGAGCAAACTCTTCAAGACGTAGAAGATAGTTTAAGAGAAATTAAATATTTAAAACCAAAACATATTTCTGTATATTCTTTAATACTAGAAGAAAATACCAAACTTGAAGTATTAGTAAATTTGGGAAAGTTAGACTTGCCAGATGAAGATATAGAAAGACAAATGTATTGGAAAGTTAAAGAAGTGTTAGAAAAAAATGGTTATGAACATTACGAGATTTCTAACTTCGCAAAAAGAGGTTATAAATCTAAACATAACTATAATTGCTGGAAACAACATAGTTACCTTGGATTTGGTGTTTCTGCACATTCATATTACAATAATATAAGATATTCTAATACAAACAGCTTAGAAGAATATTTACAAAATCCTGATAATAAAAAGTTAGAAGAGAAGCAAACAATAGAAGATGCTAAAAAAGAATATATGCTATTAGGATTACGTACTATTCAAGGGGTAAGCATATCAGACTTTAAACAGAAATATGTTGATAATCCATTATATTTATTTAAAGATGAACTTAATAAGCTTGTAAAAGAAGAGTTAATAGAAATAGATTTAGATAATATAAAACTTACAAATAAAGGGCTAGATTTTGCAAATTTAGTATGGGAAGAGTTTGTATAAAATATGTAATAAGTTTTTGATAGTACTGACGTTTACATAATCGAAAAAAGTAGGCGAAAAATGTAAAATAAAGTAAATTAGTTTTTTTAGCCAAAACAATTAGTAGGCCAAGAAAGTTAATTTATTGAAAAGCCAAATGGCAAATACAGGAGGAAAAACGAATGAAAAAAAGCGAATTTTTTTATCCATCTGCTGATGGAAAAACAAAAATCCATGCAGTGGAGTGGAGACCAGAGAAAGAGCCTGTTGGTGTTTTGCAAATAGCTCACGGTGTAACTGAATATATCTTGCGCTATGAAGAATTTGCTAAATACTTAACTGAAAAAGGTTTTGTGGTTATTGGAAATGACCATTTGGGTCATGGAAAGTCCATAGCTGAGGGCGCAAAACCGATGTACTTTGGACCTAAAGGCAGTTGGAATTGGGTGGTGAAGGATATTAAGTCATTAAAAGATATGACAAAAGAAAAATATCCTGACCTCCCATACTGCATGTTGGGATTTTCTTTGGGATCATTTGTGTTAAGAACCTATTTGATTGACTATCCAGGTGACCTGGATGGAGCGATTCTTATGGGGACAGGGCAAATGCCAGCGATTGCCATCAAAATTGCTAAGTTTATGGCAAATAAAGAGGGAAAAAAGTCTGGTGAAGAAAATTCAACAGAAACAATCCATCAGCTAACTTTTGGCACATATAATAAAATCTTTGCTCCTAATAGAACGGAGTATGATTGGCTATGTGCCAACGAACAAGCTCTAGATGAATATATTGCAGATCCGCAAAAGGGCGGAGACTTCTCGGCAGGTCTTTTTAGAGAACTGCTTGATGGAATGCTTTATTCAGCTTCTGAGAAAAAGGTTTGGTGGATGGATAAGAAGTTACCTGTACTTCTTATTTCCGGTGATAAGGATCCGGTAGGAGACTGCGGAAAAGGAGTAAGGGCAACGGAAAAAGTGCTAAGAAAAGCTGGCGTTAAGGATATATCTGTTAAGATGTATTCCGGATTGCGTCATGACATCTTGCATGAAAAAGAAAAAGACCAGGTATATGCTGATGTATATAACTGGTTAAATGAAAAAGTATTAAACTAGAACCATTTGGCTGGAGGAGAAGTGCTGATAGCAATTCTCCTCTTTTTCTGTTAAAGTATAGATAAAATTTGAAAAACAAGTAAAAAAGTGATAAAATAAGCCCCAACAATAAGTAAGAACCCTTAAGCAATAAGAGAGGGAAAATATGTATTCAACAAGGAGGAAAAAAAGATGAAAAAGCGGAAAAAATCACAGATGTTATTAATTTTTTGGCTAATAATATCAAATGTGATAATATGGAATGCCGTTTGGGAGAAACAACGAATTCAAAATGAGGAGCAACGGATAAGAGAAGAAAACGAAATAAAAGAAGAAGGAGAAAGATTTAGAGAAGACTTGACTTATGCAATAATCCAAAAAGAATATGATTTTAAAGAATATTACGGAGTTGTAAACTTTTACAGCATAGATGATATAGAAGAAATTAAAATAAGATATAATAATGAATGGAATATTGTAAAAGCAGAAATTGATAGGAAAATTTCTGATGAAGATGTACAAAATCTTGCTCCTACAGGTGGTTATGATTCATTTGATAGAAGACAAATACTACTTTCTATCTGCACTTATAATTATAACAATACTGTAGATTTGTTCTGCAACAAAGATGAAATTATTGCCTTAAGTCAGGGCACAAAAATGTTTAACTATCGCAATGTAACTGATGAAATAGTTATGCGCTTAACTAACAAATATGCCAAAGAAACATATGGAATTACATATGAAGAGGCAATTGTAAATGAAGATGTAATATATCAAGATTATTCATCTAAAATTGCGGATTTGTATGAGGAAGTTTGTGAATATGATTCAAGCACTTTTCCAGAAGGGACACCAATAAATAGTCATATATTTACAGATAGTGATAGTGACAAATATCATTATCTTAATATAGGAGTGATGTTAGTACCTTTTGATACGCTAACAGGTGAGTTTAAAAACAATCCGGTGGTAATAGAAACATATAAAAAATATGAAGCTATAAAAGCTGAGTATGAAAAAAATCCGGATGTAAAAATGCTTAGAGATTGTTCACAAAAAGAAGATGAGTTTCGAAAGAGACTGTATGACTATAATCTAAGAAATCCAGAGCTTGTAAATGGTTTGTGTCAAAAAGTTTTTGAAGAAGACATAGAAACTTTTGATGTAAACAGACAGGGGGAGTATCTTACTGCTCCAAAGGAGTTCGAAGAACTTGTTGACAATTATTTACCAGAATTTTTTTGAGGGTAAATAACTATAAAAATAAAAAAAGAATATGTTTTGCTATGAAGGCAGAATATATTCTTTTTTTCACAAAAAATTCACAGAGAAATTTTAGCAAAAGGTATTGACATTTGCTAAAATTGAATATAATATATTTAAAGAATTTAGCAATCAAATAGCAAGAGTGCTAAAGAGGTGAAAATATTGAAAAAGAAAGATTTAGACGAAAGAAAAAAGAAAGTATTACAAGCAATAGTAGAAGAATATATTAATACAGCAGAACCTG
>CALXPV010000070.1 GCA_944390295.1 uncultured Clostridia bacterium
ATTTTTCACAAAAAAGAATTTGACATAATATTAGATGACTTGTTATAATTGTAGAAGTTAGGAGAGAAGTATGGATTTATATAATGAAACAAAATTTTTAATGAATAAATATAATATTCAAGCAAATAAAAGTTTAGGACAAAATTTTTTGATTGATGAAAATGTAATAAATACAGCAATAGAAAAATCTAATATTAACAAAGAGGATTTGGTAATAGAGATTGGTCCAGGACTAGGAACTCTTACAAAATATTTGCTAGAATCAGCAGGAAGAGTTGTTTGTGTTGAATTAGATAAAAGAATGATTAATATTTTAAATGAAAGATTTTTTCTTTATGAGAATTTTGAAGTAATAAATGCAGATATATTAAAAACAGATCTAAATAAAATAATTAAAGAAGCTAAAGAAAAATATAATCTAAAAAATGCAAAAATAGTGGCAAACTTACCGTATTATATAACTACTCCAATAATAATGCAGTTATTAGAAAATAAAATTGATATAGAGTGTATTACAGTAATGATTCAAAAAGAAGTTGCAGATAGATTAGCAGAAATTCCAGGAGGAAAAAATACAGGAGCAATTACATATACCGTTTATTATTATGGAATAGCAGAAAAATTATTAGAAGTTCCTAATACATCATTTATTCCAGAACCTTCTGTTACTTCTGAAGTAATAAAAATAAATATAAGAAAAGAACCTGCAGTTAAAGTAAATAATGAAGAAGGATTTTTCAAATTAATAAAAATCTCATTCTTACAAAGAAGAAAAACTTTATTAAATGCTTTAAGCAATAATGGTATTTCTAGTAAAGAAGAATTAACTAAAATGCTAAAAGAATTAGAAATAGATGAAAAAATCAGAAGCGAGAAATTAACAATAGAAGAATTTGCAAATATATCCAACTATTTATATAAATAATCTTTAAAAATAAAATAAAAAATGATATAATATTAATGTGTAAATTAAAGAAGAGGAGGTAAACATGAATCAGATTCTTGTAACAGAGAAATTATATATAACGCCAGAAATAAAAAAGAAAAAGAAATTCTATAAATTTGAATTTTTTATTTCTCTTGTATTAGTTTGTGTTTTATCTTCTTATTACATTTATGCAGAATATAACAAAAACAAAGAAGAAGAAATTTCGCAAGATATATTAGCGCAAACAGATATTGTTGGGGAAGATCAAACAATTAAAAAAGATGATAAATTAGTTGTTATGTTAGACGGAGACGTAACAGCAAATCCAGAAGTTGAAGATACTTTAGATGAAGCTAACCAAGAAATTATGGAACAAGAATATGTTACTATAGGAGGAGAAAAGTATTCTCCAATAGCAAGTGTAGAAATTCCAAAGATAAATATAAAATATCCGATTTTATCAGAAACAACTGTAGAACTACTAAAAAAAGCACCAACAAAATTCTGGGGAGCAAATCCTAATGAAGTTGGAAACTTTTGTATAGCAGGACACAATTATAGGAATAAGAAATTCTTTAGTAAAGTTCCAACACTAGAAAAGGGAGATATAATAATAATTACAGATTATCAAAAAGGAAGAACTGTAAAATATAGTGTATATGATAAATATACAGTAGATGAAAATAATATGGCACCTACAAGTCAGCTAACAAGTGGAAGAAAAGATATTACATTAATCACATGTACAAATGATTCTAAAAACAGAGTAATAGTAAAGGCAACAGAGGTGATTTAATGGAATATAATGTAGGAGATGTAGTAAGAACAAAAAAAGCTCATCCTTGCGGGAGCAAATTGTGGAAAATTACAAGAGTTGGTGTTGATTTTGGATTGAAATGTGAAGGCTGTGGACATTTTATTCTTGTAGAAAGGCAAAAGGCCTTAAAAATGATAACTAAAAAAATGAACTAAAAACTTTAAGGAGAAAATCCTTAAAGTTTTTTTGATGTATAGGAATTTGGGATAAATTGTGATAAAATGCATGTGACACAAAAGTTTATATTATTTAATAATAATTTATTATAAGAAAGGATGATGTACAGCAAAAAAAGAATTAGTAACTCGTTGATTGTTTTATTAGAAGGAGTAGTAAAATGAGCGTAAAAGTCATACTACGGAGTCCAGAAGCCATAAAGCTTTTTTTGGCTAAGTATTTTGATGGGAAAGAATTTAAACTAGATGTAGCAGGTGAAGTAACACTTGAACAAGAAAAAACAGATATTGCGGTAGATGTGTTCAAGTTGTTATTGAAAGAAAACCTTGTATCATCGAAACATGTGGAATTTCTTAATATTACGCCAAGTTCAGCTACAACTGAAAATGAGGCGAAGGAGATTCCTCAAGATGATGTAAACGGAAAAAAGGAAAGAAAAACAAAAAGCACAAAAGAGATGGTGTTTGATTTCCTTTGCAAGATTTCACCAGAAAAAGCGACAACTACGGAGATAGCAGAACAATTACAGATTGGATATCAGTCTGTAAGTTCAGCCCTTTGCAGATTATATAAAGAGGGCAAGGTTGATAAGGACAAGAAAAAATATTTCAAAAAGCAAAACTCTGAAGAGGTCGTTAAAGAAGTTGTGACAGGTGGTATGCAGCAGATAACAGAAGCTAATGGACAAGAAGAGGAAGAACAGCGCACTACTGGAGATGAGGCAACTGCAGAGAACGAAGAAAATCAAGCTGAGGCAAATGTGTCTAAAAGCGAAGATGCGAAACCTAAAGAAGAAGGTATTTCTAAAGAAGAGCCTACAACTTCTGAAAAAAGTGAGTTAGAAGAAAGGCCTCTTCCTGAATATACTCCATTAGAAAAAGCTAAAACAATGGTTGAAGTTTTTTCTAATGCGAGATATACAGCAGTACTCTATTACATGTTCTTCAAGAGAAAAGGCAACTTTGAGGTTGCCAAAATAAGAACATCTTTAGGAGAGCGCGAAGCAGAGAACATTGCAACTATAATAAACCTTTTTGCCACAAAAGGAATAATTTCATTTAATGAAAAACTTCCTCCGGAGGGAAGATATGAGATAGCACCTATTTGGAGAATATATGCTAACCTTATAAAGAATGTTGAACCTATGGAAGAAGGAGCGATACGAACTGCGGTAGAGCTCGGTGATAAAGAATTCCAAAAAATAATGAAGCAAGCTTTAGCAGACGAAATTGTCGAAAGAACTGACATTAAACGAGTAACAAGATATGCTGTAGCAAAAATGTAACGGCGTAAAAATATTGTATCAAAACAATAAGGCAGGGGATTCCCTGCCTTACGCCGTTATTTAAAACTTTACTAATAATTTAATTTATATATTTTTCAATTTCGTTCCAAACATTTTCTGTATAAATTCTTCTTTCAGAAGAAAATGGTAAAGTAATAATATCACCAATTGGATTTAATACTTTTTGAACTTCGGAAACAGCACCATCAACTTTTGTGACAGCAATTTTATCTGCTTTATTAGCAATAATAATAAATGGAATTTTACTACTTATAATATAGTTGTACATTAATTTGTCGTTTTCTGTAGGTTTATGCCTAATATCAACTAAAAATATAATTAAAGATATTTGTTTTCTTTTATGCAAATATTCTTCTATAAAATTACCAACTATAACTTGTTCTTTTTTTGACATTTTACTATAACCATATCCAGGTAAATCCACAAAATAAAATTTAGAATCAATATTATAAAAATTAATTTGTCTTGTTTTTCCTGGTTCGCTACTGGTTTTAGCAAGTTTTTTTCTATTAATTAGTGTATTTATAAACGAAGATTTTCCAACATTTGATTTACCAACTAATACTACTTCTGGTAAATTATTAGAAGGGTATTGTTTTGGACCAACTGCAGAAATCTCGAATCTTGGATCTTTAACTATCATAAACATTCTCCTTAATTTATTCATATTGCTATATTTTAACATAAAATTTACTATTTTACAATGTAGAAATCTTGAAAATAATAACATAGTGTGATAATTATTAGATATAAAAAATATTTGGAGGAGTATATGGAAATAGATAATAGAGAACTTTTAAGACAAGTAATGGAAATAAAAGAAAGAATAAGAGATCTATCAAAAGAAGAGCAAAAAGAAATATTAACAAATAAAATAGCCGAAATAAGAAGATGTTTAACAATAATTCCAATGTCTTTTGAAAAATACGAATTAAGCAGTAGACAAAGAGAAGTAGAAAGACTTTCTTTATTAGAAAGTAATAATCCAATAGATTCATATTGAGAAATGTATGACTTTATCGTTGATTATGGAGACAAGAAAAATGGAAGAGTGTATATGGAAGAAATAGAAGAATTAGAAAAAATGTTAAATAATCTAGAAATAAAAATAGCAAGAAATTTTTAAACTTCTTGCTATTTTTATCTTATAAATGTAGATAAATTAATCTATTTCTTCAGCTATAACTGTATTAATTCCATTAACAGGAAAGTAGGGAAGCGTAGATTTGTTTTTTAGCACATATAAAGGTTTATTAATATTATTAATATCAGCAAAAGTACCGTCAGATAAATAATAAAACCAATTTTTATCTATTTTAACTCGCAAATTCCAACCTTTAAAATTTTCTATAAGTTTGTACTTTCCATCATTTTTTACTTTTCCATCTAGTTCATATTTAATAGAATTATTTGAATCTTTAGTTAAAGTTCCTTTTGAAATATCAAAATTAAAATCGTTTTTACATTCATAAATCATTTTAAATTGCTGAGATTTTTTATATATGTCATAATTTGTTGATTTTTTACGTACAGGCGATTTTAAGGCGTTTACAATAAATTCTTCAGATACTTGTTTTTTATTAATCAAAATATTATTTACCATAGAATAATCAATATCTGAAAGATTATCTAAATTGCTTGTATCATATCCAAAATATCTATCAGAAAGATTAAAGCTTTCAAGTAGATGTTGTACTTTGTCACCATTTCTTTTTCCAACAAAAAAGTTCTTTTCAAAAATCATGCTAAAACAAGAACCATGAAAAGAATTTGTAAATATACAATCAGCATATTTAATATAACCTAACCATTCTTCTAATCCGATATCATATATGTATTTATGTTTTACATCATCATCTGTAATTCTTCCATTTTTTAATGGTCTATCTGTAACTTCTATTATTGTTAAATTATGTTTTTTTGCATACTTAACAGCTTCATTTATAGTGTCTGTCGATTTTTCCATAACATAATATAAAAATAAATAGTTTGTTTCATTAGGTTTTACTACATAATTATTCCAAAAGTTTTTATCATGTAATAGTACAGGATCCAAAACGATTGTTGCTTCTTTTTCAGAATTATCTTCTATATAATTTTTTAAACTTTTTTCACGAACAGATATAAAATCAATATCATTTATATATCTAAAAAATTCGTCTTTTTCGTCATCTGTTTTTGCAAAATTAACACCACGACTAGCAGAATAAGATATTTTTAATTTATTTTCCATACAACTACTGCCTAGAAAAAATCCACGGTCAAAACCTTCATGTGGCTCATTTTTCCATATTACATCTGTTGCACAAATATAGCAATCAAAATTAGGATCCATTGTTTCTAAGGTAGCAGAATTATAACAAAAATCGGTTTTCTTATAGTATTTATCAATAAAATTTTGAAATTTTGTATATCTAATTTCTCTTTCTTTATAAATATCTTTCCAGTCAGAAGCTTTTTTTGCATAGTCTTCAATTTTCTTTTCGTTTTTATTTTGCATTGCCTGTAATTTTATTAAATTAGAACTATAGTAATCATATGGATGTTTCATATCAAAATTATTAAAATATAAAGGCTTATAATTTATTACAGTAGAATCAAATCCATGTTGTAATAAAAATTGTTGAAATGCAAATGTATGTAAAGGACAAGCAAAATTTAAATATTTAGAATACATATTTATAGAAATAATACCTATTTTCATATAAAACTCCTTTTAAAAATAAAGCTGTAGTTTTATTAGGAACTACAGCTTTATAAATTATTTTTTAACTTCAATTTTTTCTAATCCACCCATGTATGGTCTTAATACTTCTGGAACAATTACACTTCCATCTGGTTGATAATT
>CALXPV010000071.1 GCA_944390295.1 uncultured Clostridia bacterium
TAAGGAGAAGATAAAAATGAATGTTGAAGATATTTTAGATGTTACAAAAGGAAAATTAATAATTGGAAATATAGAAGAAGAGTGCGAAAACTTTTGTACGGATACTAGAAAAATACAAGCAAATGACGTATATATAGGTCTTAAAGGCGAAAACTTTAATGGAAATGAATACTATGAAGAAGCTTTAAATAAAGGTGCTAAAGTAGCTATTATTTCTGGGATAGAAGTGAAAAATCCAGAAATGTTTCAAGATAAAACAATAATAGAAGTAGAAGATTCGTTAATTGCTTTTGGACAAATAGCAGCATATAAAAGAAGCTTATATAATATTCCGGTTGTACAAATAACCGGAAGTGTAGGAAAAACAAGTACAAGAGATATAATTGGAAATGTTGTAAGTACAGAATATAAAACATTAAAAACAGAAGGCAATATGAATAATGCTATTGGACTACCAACTACTGTACTAAAATTAAAAGATCATGAAGCACTTGTTGTAGAAAGTGGAATGAACCATTTTGGTGAAATTAGATACTTGGGAAAAATTGCAAAACCTACAATTGCAGTAATTACAAATGTGGGAACTGCACATATTGGGTTATTAGGATCAAGAGAAAATATATTAAAAGCCAAATTAGAAATATTAGAAAGCTTACAACCAGGAGGAACAGTAGTTATTAATAATGATAATGATTTATTACATGAATGGGCAATAGAAGATAGGGAATATAGAAAGTACACATTTGGAATAGATAATAAATCTGATGTAATGGCATATGATATTAATATATATAACGACTATTCTACATATAAAGTTAAAATAAATAAAAAAGAATATAATGTAACAGTACCAGTTAGTGGTAAACATTTTGTATATAATAGCTTGTGTGCTATAGCAATAGGAAACCTTTTAAATATTTCTCCAGAAAACATTATAAAAGGAATAAAAGAATTTGAACTTACAAAAAGAAGAATGGAAGTAGATAAAATAAAAAATAATATTACAATTATTAATGATTCATATAATGCAAGTTATGATTCTATGGTAGCTGCAATTGATTATTTAAAAGAGATTGATGGAAAAAGAAAAATTGCAATATTAGGAGATATGTTTGAATTAGGAGATTTTGCAGAAGAATTACATAGAAAAGTAGGGGCATATGTAGCTAAAAAAGACATAGATTTACTAATAACAGTAGGAGAAAATTCAAAGTTTATAGCAAAACAAGCCATAGAAAATGGAATGGATAGTAATAAAGTGATTGAACTTGAATCAAATGAAGATGCAATAAAATATTTAAAGGATAATATGAAAAGTGAAGATGTACTATTGCTTAAAGCTGCAAATGGTATGGAATTTGCTGAAATATATGATGCTTTGCAAAAATAGGAGGACTTTATAATGAACTATGAAGATATTTATAAAGATGTAGAAAAAAGAATACCCGAAAAAAGATTTATTCATTCAATTGGTGTCGCTAAAAAAGCAAAAGAACTTGCTAAAATATATAATGTAGATGAAGAAATAGCAGAGAAAGTAGGAATTGCACATGATTTGGCTAAAAATCTTTCTGATGAAGAGATGACCCAATATGCAAATGCAAATAATATAGAAATAGACGAAATGGAAAGGATAAAACCAGAATTGTTACATGGAAAAATAGGAGCAGATGTAGCAAAAAAAGTATATGGTTTTAATGAAGATATGCAGAATGCAATAAAATATCATACAACAGGAAGAGCTAATATGAGCATATTAGAAAAAATTATATATGTAGCAGATAAAACAGAAGAAAATAGAAAAGGGATTAGATTCAATCTACAAAAAAGTAGAGAATTATCAAAAGAAAATCTTGATGAAGCATTAATATTTTTAATGAATGAGTTTATTGTGTATAGCATTAATAATAATATTGTTATACATCCAGAAACAATAACAGCAAGAAATTATCTGTTAATCAATAAAAAATAACAAAAAATATTTGAAAAACGCTAGGATTGTGATATAATTAGTGCACCATGAATGTGGAGGATGTTAAATGATTTTCAAGGACTATTATAAAATACTTAATTTGGAAACTAGTAAAATAACACCACAAGAGTTAAAAATAGCTTACAGGGAGGCTGCTAAGAAGTATCATCCCGATATAAATATAAATGATAAATTTGCTGAAGAAAAATTTAAAGATATAAATGAAGCATATAGAGTGTTATCAAATTCTAGTTCTAAACGTAAGTATGACAGACTATGGAATAACAATGTTGGAAAAAAGAAGAAATATGAAGAGAGCAAAAGGGAAAATGGCTCAAAATTTTCGGAATTTTTCACAATGTTTTTTGGGAATATCTCAAATGAAGATGAAGATACTATTAAAAAACCAAATAAAAAAATTCCTATAAGGGGAGAGAATGTAGAAACAGAAATTAATATGTCAATAGAAGAAACATATTATGGAACCGAAAAGAAGATTTCTCTTAGGACTCTAAAAGGAAAGATGAAGACTTTTACTGTAAAAGTCCCAGCAGGTATTAGGGATCAAGAAAAGATAAGATTGATTGGCCAAGGAAAAGCTGGTGTAAATGGTGGTAAAAATGGAGATTTATTTATAAAAGTAAATATTCAAAATAGTAAAAGGTTTAAACTAAATGGAATAGATTTATACACAGATTTACGATTAACCCCATGGGAAGCTGCCTTAGGCACAAGAGCTACTATTAATACAATAGAAGACACTACTTCTGTATATGTACCAAAAGGAATTGAAAGCGGAGAAAAAATCCGAATTCAAGGAAAAGGATACAAAGATGGAAAAGGTGGAAAAGGAGATCTAATAGCTGAAGTTAAAATAGTTGTACCAAAAGATATATCAAAAGAAGAAGAACAACTATATAAAAAATTGGAGGAAATTTCTAAATTTAATCCAAGAAGAAACACGAATTAACATAATACATAAAAATAGGTTGACAAAAAATAGAAAATTATTGTATAATTAAACATAGTAATGTTACAAAAGACAAGCTATGTATAAAAAATCGTAGAAGTGTGGGGTGTATAAATTATGTACAGTTGGACAGGAAAACATTTTAGTATAATGGATCCAAATAACGTAAGTACAGTAGTATATCAAGTAAATCGAACATTAAAGGAAGATTTAAAAAAATTACCAAAATATACAGTAACAAGATTAGACTTTACAGAAGAAATATATGGGGATAAAAAAAAGAAAACTTTCTATGTAGATGATCCTTCAGATATCAAAGATGAACTTGTTATTTTATCATTTGGTAAAGATAGAGTAGTAATAAATATGGCAATATTACAAGGAGATAAAGTAACTATTTCCAAGAAACCATTGCCTTTAAAATTTGACACTCTTTATTATGATGAAGACAAGGTATTTAAAGAATTTAAATACACACCAAATTTAAAAAGACAGATATCAATTATAGATCCAGAAACAACAGAAGAAGTTAAACCAACATTATATTTTGATGAAGATACAAAAGAAGTTAAAGGTAGATGTAAATTAAAAGCAAATAAACCATATTTTGCTTTTGAAATAAAAGAGAGAAAAGATTAAAAGAGAGGGGAGTTCGAATGAACGGAACAACTGGAATTAATTCAGATATACCAACTAGTGTAGAGATTAAAGCAATATTAATGACTGACAAGGTTGCAGAAAAAGGTAAAGAGAATGGCGTTATGAATTATGGGTTAGGGAAACCAGAAGAATTTGAATTATTAATTTCATCAGCAGAAGACAACAAAGTAATTGCATATCAAAAAGGGGATAAGATAGCAAAAGGAAAACAAGTTGGTGTAAGAGTTGTTAGCGAAACTGTAGCTACACATAGAATAAAAGAAGCAAAAGAATTTCAAGACCGTAGTGTAGAAAAAGAACAAGTACAATCACATGACGATATGGAAAAATAATATAATACAAAAGATAGGGATGGATTAAATGAACTATAAAGTAGAGAGTATTGTATCAAACGGAAAAAAGAAATTAATATTATTTGCAATATTATGGTTAGTAATTATAGTCTTAGGTGTTGCTCCATTTTCGGCAGCTATTACAGAAGCAAGTCAAGGAGCAGCTTTTAATATGGAAATCTTTTTCGAAAAGCTAGGATTATATATTTCTAGCCCTTTTTCGAGTTTTGGAGTAGTTTTTTCTAGTACTTATATTGGAACATTTGGAAAAGGAATATTATATTTTACAATATTTTTTGTAATAGCAGCAGCAATAGGATTAGTAAAATCTGCACCAAAAAACGAATATACAGATATAGAACATGGATCAAGTGGATGGGCAGAAGGTGGAGAACAATACAAAGTATTAAGCAAGAAAAATGGAATTATCCTAGCAGAAGACAACTATTTACCACTAAATAAAATGGGTAATATAAATGTATTAGTTGTTGGACGGATCAGGATCTGGTAAATCTGCTTCATACTCAATACCTAATGCACATCAATGTTTAGGTTCATATATATTTACTGATCCTAAAGGTGAATTATATGATAGAACAGCAGGATTCCTAAAATCTAAAGGATATAAAGTAAGAGTATTAAATTTAGTTAATCCAGAATGTAGTGATGGATATAACCCATTAGCACATATAAGAAATGAAATAGATGTTGATATTATAGCAAACACTATTGTTAAAGGACAAAGTGGAGAAAAAGCTTCAGACCCATTCTGGGATGATATGGCAGAAATTCTATTAAAAGCCTTAATTTGGTACTTAATATCAACAAGACCACCAGAAGAACAAAACTTAGCAAGCTGTGCGGAATTAGTAAGAGCTGCAAATGATAGTGGTGGAACAAGTTTGCTTGGAGATTTAATTAATCAATTGGATTACACACATCCAGCAAGAAAAAACTATAAATCTATCGAAATAGCACCAGAAAAAACAAGAGGTTCTATTTTAAGTACATTGCAATCTAGATTAGGTAAGTTTGATAGTAAAGATATAGCAGACTTAACTTCATCAGATACAATTAATTTTGAGGAAATTGGACAAGAAAAAACAGCTGTATATGTTGTATCTTCAGATACACATACAACATATAATTTCTTACTTACAATTTTCTTCTCTCAAATGATACAACAATTATATGATTATGCGGATAAAGCTGGTGGAAAATTACCAGAAAGAACTTTCTTTATACTAGACGAGTTCGCAAACATTGGACAAATTCCAGACTTTGATAAAAAGATATCTACATCAAGAAGTAGAGGTATTTCATTTAGTGTTATTCTACAAAACTTAGACCAATTACAAGCGGTTTATGAAAAGTCATATGAAACTATAATTGGTAACTGTGATACACACGTATTCTTAGGAAGTAACTCTACAAAAACATTGGAATATTTCTCTAAAGCATTAGGAGAAAAAACAATATCAAGAGATAGTCATTCAACAAACCGTGATAAAAGTGGTTGGAAATCTGGATCAAGTGATTCTGATCAAATTATGGGAAGAGCATTATTAACACCAGATGAATTAAGAAGATTTGATAATGATATGTGTATTATTTTTGTAAAAGGTGTAAGACCTGTTAAAGCAAATAAATTCTATTACTTTAGAAAACCAATGGGTAGAGAAATGGCAAGACTAGAAATAAGCCATAACGATGCAGAAGTAGGAGAAAGAGGAGAATGGAGAATATTTAATCCAGCAAATCCATATAGCGCATCTTCTAACGAAAAGGCACAAGATTTAAATGTAGAATCTTTGGATGATTTGTTTGCAGATGACGATAAACCAAAATCAGAATCAAAGGGAACAACAAGTGAGAATAAATCTACAGAGAAAAATTCACCAGACGACTTAATGAGTGTGCCACTTACAGACAATGATGAGGCAAAAGAAGATGTGGACTTAGAAAAGGCATTAGAAGCTAAATTTGATGAATTATTTGGAGTAGATGATGATTAATAAATAAAAAACTTCGGTAAATATTACCGAAGCTTTTTTATTATATAGGAAAAATCGACAGATTTTTACGTATATAACAAGGTTAAGTTACCTATATTCGTGCGATTGCAAA
>CALXPV010000072.1 GCA_944390295.1 uncultured Clostridia bacterium
CTTTTAGATAGATTAAATAATGTTATAAATTCAGATTTTGCTAGAATTACATACACAGATGCTGTTGCAGAATTAGAAAAACATAATGATGAATTCGAATATAAGGTTAGCTGGGGTGTTGATTTACAAACAGAACATGAAAGATATTTATGTGAAAAAATATTCCAAAAACCTGTATTTGTAACTGATTATCCAAAAGAAATTAAGGCATTTTATATGAAATTAAATGATGATGGAAAAACAGTTGCTGCAGCAGATTTACTAGCTCCTGGAATTGGAGAAATAATTGGTGGAAGCCAAAGAGAAGACGATTATGAAAAATTGCTAGCTAAAATTAAAGAACTAAATATGCCAATAGAGAACTATGACTGGTATTTAGATTTAAGAAAATATGGTAGCTGTAAACATGCAGGATTTGGTCTTGGATTTGAAAGAGCTATTATGTATTTAACAGGTATGCAAAATATTCGTGATGTAATACCATTCCCAAGAACACCAAATAATTGTGAATTTTAAAAAAGAGTAAATGTTCGCTTTTAATAAAAAAGATATATCCCCTATACTTGTACAACTCAAGATAGGGGATTTTAGTATTAAAAATTATTTGAATCTTCTTAAATATAAATCTATTTTTTCTAAAAATTCTGTATTATTCTTTGTTTGTACCATTTGAGAAATAATATTTTCTGTAACATCTGCAACAGGTAAATTATTTAAAGCTTTACGCAATGCGTATACTGTTTCCTTTTCTTTTGGAGTAAGCAATAAATCTTCTCTTCTTGTTCCAGATTTATTTATATCTATAGCTGGGAAAATACGTTTTTCTGATAATTTTCTATCAAGATGTACTTCCATATTTCCTGTACCCTTAAATTCTTCAAATATTACATCATCCATTCTACTACCTGTTTCTATCAATGCTGATGCAAGTATAGTTAAACTTCCACCATTTTCTATGTTTCTTGCAGCACCAAAGAATTTCTTAGGTTTATGTAGTGCATTTGGATCAAGACCGCCAGATAAAGTTCTTCCTGATGATGGAATAACTAAGTTGTATGCTCTTGCAAGTCTTGTAATACTATCTAATAAAATAACAACATCTTTACCTTGCTCTACTAATCTTTTAGATCTTTCTATAACCATTTCTGCTACTTTAACATGATGTTCTGGTAATTCGTCAAAAGTTGAGTAAATAACTTCTCCATTAATAGAACGTTTCATATCTGTAACTTCTTCTGGTCTTTCATCTATTAATAATACTATTAATTCTATTTCAGGATTGTTTTTTGTAATACTATTTGCAAATTTTTTAATTAATGTTGTTTTTCCAACCTTTGGTGGAGCTACAATCATACCTCTTTGACCCTTACCAATAGGGCTTATTAAATCTATTATTCTCATTGCATATTCATTTGGTTCTGTTTCTAGTTTTATTCTTTCTGTTGGATATATTGGTGTTAAATCATCAAATTTTCTTCTTTTATATGCTGTTTCTGGTGGTTCACCATTTACTTCTCCAACAAATATTAAAGATGGAAAACGTTCTCCCTCTTTTGCCATTCTAGAAATACCTTTTATATAATCACCCGTATCTAATTTAAATCTTCTTATTTGAACAGGTGAAATATATACATCATTTGGTGTAGATAAATAATTATCTCCTCTTAAAAAACCATAACCATCTGGTAATACTTCTAAGATACCTTCTGAAATTTTATCATCACTATTTGTTAATTTATATGATGTATTTCCTTCTGATACAACATTTACTTTTTCTTCCTTTTCTTGTGCTGTAGAATGCTCGTCATTTAATAATTCAATTAACTCGCTTTTTTTATATTTAGAATAACCTTTTATATTCTTATTTTTGGCAAGCTCTCTTAACTCACTTAGGCTAAAATCATCTAAGTTCATAAACTACCTCCTATTAAATTAATTTATTATATTGGAAATTTGAGAAATAACAATAATAAATTTTCGATTGTAATAGAAAAAAGACTATAATGTACTTGTTTTCATAAAGACATAATTATAGTTTAACCAATAATGTATATAATAGAAAATGAAATTAAACCTTAAGCAATCAGTTAAGGTTTAATAAACAAAAAACTTTTCTATTTATTTGCATCAACATATACTCTTTCATTTGGTAAATACATATTTAATTTATCCCTTGCGATTTGTTCTATAAATTCATCTGAATCAATGTTATCTTGCATATTTGCAAGTTTTTCTTTGTATTCTTCTTGTTCTTGAATTTGCTCTGATATATATTCTTGTTCTGTTTTATATGAATTTAAAGTTTTTTGTTGACTAAATAATATGTAGACAAAATAAACTAATATTGCTAGAATTATAATTATTTTATATATTTTTTTTCCTTTAAACAATTTTCTCATAAGTACTTTTCTCTCTCCTATAACCAATTCGATAATATTATACATTATAATTATTTTTTTGTATAGCTTTTTTACATTTATTTTTACATTTTTTTATGGTATTTAGTAAAAATCGTCAGATTAAATTAACTATTTTGCGTTTTTTGTTTTACTAAAAGAGTTTTTGCCTTTTTATATATATAAATAAATGGAGTCTTTATCAAAAATAATATTTTACATATAATATTTTTTATCGTCAAAATAATTGTTAATAATATTTTATTTATAACTTTACTAATTAATATCAAATAAGCAATTGCACCTAAGAATATACCTAAAAATAGATATAAACGTAATTCACCATTATTAAATTTAAAAATACTAAAAATTAATATTACTCCGAGCAATTATCCAAAATAAAATATCCTCTAAATATGTAATAAAATCCTTAGTATTAAAGGCTTTTCTGGTAATTCTAAACAAATCATAAATAAAAGCTAGTAATATTCCTACAATTATAAAAATACATAAATTAAAAAATTGCATATGAAATCCTCTTATCTAAAAATTTTGCTAAATAAACTATCATTCTTTTTGTCTTCTGCACTTTGGCTATACGATATATTATTAATATTGCCTTCTACTTTTATTTCACTTTCATCTATATTTAATTTATTTATTTTTAAATTTTCTCCCTTAATTGTTAACATACCTAATTCTGTTGATAAAATAATAATTTGATCATCAAAACTTAGAATATCATTTATCCCAGTTACATTTAATTTCTCTCTATTTTCTAGGATTATATTTTGCATTACACCTATAGTAGAATTAATTTTCTTTTCATCTATCATAACATGTACCTCCTTTATTATATATATTCAAAAGAAGTACAACTTATGCAAAAAAGACTCTTAAAAAGAGTCTTTTTTGCATTAATCTATTGAACTACTGGATTTTTATTTTCATCTTGTTGTTTTAATTTTAAATATCCTAGTTCTTCCCATCTATTATATGCTAAATTTAATCTAAATAATAACTTAGGTTTAGCACCTGCTCTGTTTTTATCTACAACACAAGCATAATATCTTACGTCTGGATCATCATATTTTACAAGATCATAACATTTTTCATCCATTTCTTCTATAGAATATTCATAATCTTTGTAATTTTCTCTGTTTATTTGTTTTACTAAGCAAAGTGTATCTAGTACTTCTTTTACTGTTCTGCTAGCTTGTAAATCATTAATTGTTAAATTAATTGGCCATGTAGCTGTTTCTGTTAATTGTAATGTAGAGAAGATAAACATATTGAAGTTTTGAGCAAGGTTTGAAAGAATAGTTGCAGTTTTCTTTACTTCTTCCCCATTCCCTATATGTTCTGTATCTGTTTTTAATGTATCATAAAATACATATTCAATATGTTTCATATAGTAATAGTTCATAATAACTTTTTGTAATTCATCATTAGTATGATCTGTAATATTTATAAAATAAATATAATTATTTACTTCTTTTTCCATCCAGTCTGTAACTGCTATAGTATCTCTAAATTCTTTTGAAACTTCAGCTAGTCTTTTTACAAATTCTGCTCTTGTTTCACCTTCTTTTTGAATTATAAAGCCATCTTCATCTTTTTCTACATCTGAACCTTCATCTGCTCTAAACTTAAATTCTAGTAATTCACCTTCTGTTTTGTGCAATTTCTTCCCATGCAATTTTTGAATTTCTGGGTCATTAATAATTGTTGTCATTAAACATAATTTCATTTTTTCTTCTGACATTTCGTTTGAAATTACTAAAACTCTTTTTTTATGTAATAAAGATAAATTTGCTACAATGTTAATTGTAAATCTACTTTTACCAGAGTTTGAAGGCATTGAAACAGCCATAGTTTCCCCTTTTCTAAGACCTTTAAACTCTTTTGTTAAACGTTCAAAAGGAAGTGGAATTCCTGTTGTTAGATTGTTTTCACCTTTTTCAAGGAAGTCTGTAAGTCCTTCATTTAGAATTGCTCTTTTAAATTTTTCTGTAGCTGTAACTTGTTCTACAGCGCTTTCTACTTCTTCTACAGACATTTTGTCATATAATTCATAATTTATAATTTCAACAACTCTTTCTTGTACACTTTTAATTGGTATTTTTAAATACCATCTTCTTAAAATAAATAGTTTCTTTAAATCAATATACACTTTTTCCATAGTAACACTTCTTTGTAGCTTTATACGTGTTACTAGTTGTTTTTTTAGATCATACACTTCACGAGTTGTTTTAGCAAAGTTAAATTTTCTTTTTACCGCTTCAGGAGCATATTTTTCTCCTTCTGTAAAGATTACACTTTTATATAAGTTAAGCATTTCATCACTTTGAAAAGCTACTTCATCATATAAAAAGTTGTAACTTACTATATATCTTGGATCATATAATAATAAGCCTATATAATCCATTTCTAAATCTAAATTACGTAATTCTACTGGAAATCTTTGCACTTCATCTTCATGTATTTGCTCTGCTTCAAATTGTCTTTTTTCTTCATCTAATGCGTCTTGTTCTTTTTGTTTTTTCTTAGATTCCTTTTGTTTCAATTCTTTTTTTCTATTTTTTAATTCTTCATTTAATTCTTTAATACCATCTAAAGCCTTAACTAGGTCGTTTTTTCCTATTGCGTCTTTTATTTCTTGTATTTTTTTCGCATTTCCTTTTGTTACTGGTATATGATTTAATAAATCATATAATTGCGCTATACTATCATTCGTTCCGCTTGTTCCCATTTCATTACTCCTTTATATATACTTTATTATTTTATAATTTACAAATTAATTATATCAATAATGTATTTTTTTTGAAAGTATTTAAGCATAAAATATTGATAAATTCTATATAAAAAGAAAAAGAGAAACTGCTCACTAAGCAATTTCCCTTTTCTGTGGGTCTAGCCGAAATAGAAGTGAAGACGTCTAAGGACTTCTTCGTCTTCTTCAACCAGTTTTGTCATCTTCTTTTGTTCATCCAATATTTTTTTCATATGAACAAACTCTGTGACTGTTACTGAAAGGAACGGATGGCTAAAATATATATCCAGTTTTTCCAGCTCCGATTTTGAGGTTTTCAAAAAGAGACGAGCTAGCTGAACATTTTGCATACAAATGCATTCTTCAGCTTCACTCATTCTGCAGATAGCTGCTTCTTGGGCTTCTTTTAGAAGCTCTTTAATTGTCCCTCCATCTTTTAAATATTTCCGAACAGACTTGGGACACATTGAGTCGCCGATAAGTTCGGATTTCGGTACTCTCCCTTTGGACTCGTATACCCACATAACGAGGTCCTCTAAATAATCTGGTGTTTCTACCAGATCCCGAGCTGCAGTCTGCAAGCTCTCGCCGAGATTTTTGTTTCTCATAAACTGGCTCCTTTCTTGTTGATCACCTTATATTATACCATATTTTAAGGGATTAGGCAATTGAAGGGGTATAGCAGTATGAGTTTCGTTGGTTGGGGATTCCCTTAGATTTCAATATTTTCAAGCACTAATTTATAATTTGATTTAATTTCT
>CALXPV010000073.1 GCA_944390295.1 uncultured Clostridia bacterium
GCATAAATGATTAGCCCAAAAATCCCATAATAAAAGTATGTACAAACATAATAATAATTATGCTATAAAAATATAATTTCAAAAACTATCTTTAAAAAAATAAAAAGCAACAAAGAAATTGAAATTAAGCCTAATAGAGACAACATCAAACTAAAAATGATTTTAATAAAAAATATACTAATATAAAAAATATTTAAAAATTTTTGCAAAATTGGTATAATTAAAAAAACGTATCTTAAAAAGAAGAAATACAGATAAAAAAGAAGAAACACATCAAAAAACATAGAAGAGTAGACGAAAAGAATATAGAACAAGCACGCAAAAAAATAAGACAAAGTACAACAGAAAAAAGATACAGAAAGGTCACAAATGAAATAAGCTACGAAAGGAGTTCTAATGAAAGAAGATTTAGCTGTAAAAATAGAAAATGTATTAAATGACGCCAAAGTAAAGCAATTCTTATCTGATATTGGTCATAGTGATATTGTACAAGTAAAAAGAGTAAGCAATGCTATAGGAGAAATATTTATGTATTGCATAGTTCATCAAGGGAAAACGAATATAGATGGTGATAAAGCATATGAATATGCCAAAAAGATGGATGAAGAATTTTTTGAATGTGCAATGAGTGGTGAAAGATTAGAAGATAAAAGAGCAGGGGCTATAAAAGAATCAATAGCTACAGAATTAGGAATAGATTCTTCTAAAGGCGAAATTTCAAAAGAAGAGGATCAACAAATAAAAGATTATTTTTTGAAAATTATGTAGAAAATGGATTTGTAATGCATAGTTTTTCTGGAGGATTAGAAGAATCTATAAGGCAAAATGGGTTATCTCCTACAAAAAGAGTATGGGATAATAACAAGATAAATAAAATTGCTAAAATATTCGAAAATAAAAATGTATTAAGTCCTTTGGGAGCATATTCACACTATCCAAAAGGAAATATATATGTAGAACACAATGCAACACTGGTTTATGGACATGCAATAGCTGCTCCAGAATGGTTTAAGAGATTTACATCTGCAAATCATAACGGTAATTCTTTTAAATTAGAAAAAAATCCATATTATACACGAAATTATGAAGGTTCAAAACAAAATGTATCGGATTTATGCTAAAATGCATCTTTAAATTCTGAAGAAACAGAACAAGTAATGGATATGTTTGAAAAAACATGGGAATTGCTTGGAACTAATAAGATGTGTATTGCATTAATACCAAAAAAAGCAATATCTAAGGTGAATATAGAGGATGCTACATATGAAAATAGAAACGCCCTAGAAGCAATATCAGATGTTATTACAGATAGAAGAGAACAATTTACTGAACATTCTAAAAATGCATTAACAGCAGAAATTCCACCAGAAAATATGTTAATAATGGAATTGCCAAGAAGTAAAGATATTTTTAAAGAAGTTCAGTTCGATAGGGAAACTAAAGAAAAATTATATGATCCAAAAGATGTAATAAGTTTAATTCACATAGGAACTCAAATATATGGATTCGATTTAAGCCAAGAGAAAATAGAGAAAGTAATAAAAGATTTAAAAGGAAAAAATGGTGCTGAAAAAGTTGATCAAATAATTGCACAATATAAAGATAAAATAAAAAATGCAGATAAACAAAATGAAAAAGATGATTATAGTATTTCTACCCGAGAAATAGGAACAGCAACAATGGGAATTGCAATAGGGAATAAAAAGACTGGACAAAAAATATTGCGTGCTGATGCACAACAAGATTTAAGCATACAACAAGGATAGGAAATTATATTGTTTATAGTTATGCAAAAAAAGAAAGTACTGTTGGTAGAAAAAAAGTAAACCTAAGTACTTTCATGATAAAATATAGAAGGGTGGAGAAGTATTTTTATTGAATGCTTCTCCTTTGCAATTTAATATATTATAGCACAATAAAAATGAAAAGACTGTAGAAGATTGTCGAAAGTCTGAAAAAACTTAAAAAATCGAAATGTTTAAAAGTCGAAAAATAAAACCCAACATAAAAAATAATAAAAAAATGTAAAAATTTGTAGAAAAAGAAAAATATATATGTTATATTAAATGTGACGATTTGATGGAGGAAAGATGAACAAAAAGAGAACAAAAATAATTTTAACAGAACTTGCAATTGTAATTATTGCAGTAATATTAGTAAATACACTTGATATTACACGATATACAATAGGTTGTGGTTTCTATCAAGCCACAGGATTACAATGTCCTTCTTGTGGAGGAACTAGATGTGTGATAAATATATTTCAAGGCAATTTTAAAGAAGCATTTTTCTTACATCCAATATATTTTATAACAGTAGTTTATCTATTAATTGTAAATATAATATACATAATAAACATAGACAGAAAAGAAAAAATAGCAAAGTGGATTTATCCTAAACCTTGGTATGCAATAGTACTTGCAGTCATTTTAGTAGTGTATGGATTTTTACGAAATATAATATAAGAAAATAGAAGGAGAAATTATGGAAGCTAATGAATCAAATACTATTCAAAACAATGTACCAACAAAAGATAGAAAAGGTTTTGCAATATCAGCTTTAGTTTTAGGTATTGTATCAACTGTTTTAGCTTGTAATTTATATATTTCAGTACCATGTGGAATATTGGCAATAATTTTCGGATTCCTAAGTTTAAAATCAAGTAAAAGAGGCTTCTCAATTGCAGGATTAATAACAGGAATAGTTGGAGTAACAATAACAATTTTAATTACAGTAATAGCATTTGCTGTAGGTATGGGGATATTAAAAACTGTAACAGATGTAGTACTTGAAGAAACAAGTTATTCAACAACAAAAGATATTTAATATCAGCGAATTAAGTAAAATATATAAAAGCAAAGTCGTCAAAAAATTATACGTTAAATAAGTACATTATAAAATTTTTACATAAATATACAAAAAGAAAAAATAGGAGGGAATTTTTATGGATGAAAACAAAGAAAACGTTCTAAACAACAACGAAAGCGAGGTAAATCAAACAGTAAATAACAATACTACAAATGGACCAGACAAAAAAGGATTTGCAATAGCTGCATTAGTTTTAGGTATTGTAGCAATAGTGCTTTCATGTCTTTGGTATATATCAATTCCATGTGGAATTCTAGCTTTGATTTTTGGTATTTTAGGAAGAAAGTCAAGCAAAAAAGGAATGTCAATTGCAGGTCTTGTAACTGGTGTAATTGGAATGATAATATCAATCGTAATTTTAGTTGTTCTTGTAGCAAATATATTTTCATTAGTTAATAGTGTTACAGATGATATTCATGTGGATTCTGGTTATTCATATTCACCATATTCAATAGATTAATAATTAAATATTATAAATAAAAAAATATATTCCATTATGGGATATATTTTTTTATGGCAGAATTTGCTAAGAGTAATAGAGAATAGTCACAAGAAACTATTAAGAAAACTGACGTTTTATCTACTAAAGTTGCAGTTAAATTAAAATATTGTATAATTTTGTACCGTTTGATATAATAAGTATAAGTGTTAGGAGGAGATGTTATGGACGAAAAAAATATAAATGAAACAGTAATAAATAATAATCCTGTTAAAGACAAAAAGGGATTTAGTATAGCAGCATTAGTGCTAGGAATTATGGCTATATTGCTATCATGTTTATGCTTTATATCAGTACCATGTGGAATTGTAGCAATAATTCTTGGAGTTTTAGGTATTAAATCTAGTAAAAGAGGTATGTCTATTGCAGGAATTACAACAGGTGGAATTGGAATTGTTATTTCAATTATTTTACTTATAGTTTTTATATTTGGATTTTTTGGATTTGTAAAAGATATAATTAGATATGGAATTGACAGCATCGAAGATTACGAAAATAGTTCTTATTATGATAGGTCTACATATGATTATGACTATTATGATTATTACGATGATTTATATAAAATAGATTAATAAAAAATAAGAAATACAGCATATTAATAGTATGTCTGTATTTTTTTGCCTAGTAAGAAAGTTTACTTAGTAAGCAAACTTTCTGTTGCTCAATAATTATGGAGAATGCTAGATTTACTAGAATTACAGATAAGTTATGCAAAAAAATCTTCTTGTGATATAATACATAAAAAAAGAAAGGGTGAAGACTTATTAATTTATTAGCAGCTATAATTGTGTTTAATGTATTAATTTTAATATACCAAATTATAATAGAAATATTTTCTGTAATATTTAGCATAGAAGGTGTTCAACTAGATAAAGCAAAATTTCAAGTAATATCAATTTTAACAGGAACAGGTTTTACAACAAATGAAAGTGAATTGATGTTAGCGTCAAAAAGAAGAAGAAAATTAACACAAACTTTAATATTATTTAGTTATTTATTTAATATAACAATAGTTTCTACAATAATAAATTTGTTTATTGCAACTACAGAGGTGTCTTTAGAAGAATTAGGAATAGGTATAATACTAACTATTGCAAATATAATTTTACTTATTATATTAAATAAAGCAACTAGAGTAAGAAGATTTTTTGATGAAATAGTTAAAAAAATAGAAATTAAAAAGATGGAAAAAAGACAAAATCCAATGTCTATATATGATAGATATGATGATAAAGTCATTGCAGAAGTTATTCTACTTAAGGTAAATAATAAAATTAAAAATATTAATACAGTTAAATTTAAAAATGAATATGATATACAGTTATTAGTAATAAAAAGAGGAGAAGAAATTATTTCAGATATAAATGAAAAAGTAACATTAAAAGAGCATGATGTTTTATTAGTTTTTGGAAAACAAAAGATTATAAGAGATTTATTAGTTAAAAGTAAAAAACGAAAAAATACAAATATAAAATAACTTGAAAGCACATTACGAAGATTTGTAATGTGTTTTTTTGTAATTAATATTGTATAATTTAGTTTACTCTGATATAATGAACCTGTGTAAAAATTTGTAAATTAAGAAAGAAAAATGCTTGTTTACAGATAGAAAAAATATGTGCGAATACAAGAAAGTTTTTACAACTTAAGCATAATATTATTTTAGAAAAAAATTGTACCAGCAGGCACAGAATGGAGGCAAATATGTGCGAAAAAAATTGTATGGACGAAAAGTTATCTAACGAAATGAAAGAATTACTTAAAAATTATTCACAAGACAAATCAAATTTAATTCAAATTTTGAATGAAGTTCAAGAAAAGTATGGTTATATTCCAAAACAATCACAAATTGAAATTTCTAATTATTTATCAATTCCAATGGCAGAAATTTATGGTGTCATAACATTTTATTCTCGTTTTACTTTAGAACCAAAAGGAAAATATAATATATCAGTATGTCTAGGTACAGCTTGCTTTGTTAAAGGATCACAAGCTTTATTAGATAGATTAAAAGAAAGATTAAAAATAGAAGAAGGTCAAACTACACCAGATGGCAAATTTTCTATTGATGCCACAAGATGTGTTGGTGCATGTGGTTTAGCTCCTGTATTTACAATTAATAATGAAGTATATGGTAAAGCAACTGTTAAAAAATTAGATGAAGTATTAGATGAATACATGAAGAAAGAAGATTAATTTGGCACATTTATAATGATAGAATAGCTAATCTTCATAAGGAGGAGAAGACTTGAAAAAAGATTTACTAAAAACAAATTGTTTTGACGTAGAAGAAAATATGATAATAATTGGAAGTTGTTTGGAATATATGTTTCCTAAAATATATAATGAATTAAATGAAATTTCAGAAAATATTTATGATGTATGTCTAGAAGATACACATTTAAATATGGTTATTACAAAAATTGC
>CALXPV010000074.1 GCA_944390295.1 uncultured Clostridia bacterium
CTCCTTTATATTTTAAAAACTATATAAAACATACTACATTATTTTTTTGTTGTAAATACCCCCTTTTTAGATTAGAACTGGTTCGAATATTATGCATCTTTATCTTATGCCACTTTTTACTATTGTTTCCTATCTATTAAACTTTACTCTAAATTTCCATTTAATTATCATTTGTGTATTATGTAAATTTGTGTTATAATATTGCATGAACGTATGTTGAAAATAAAAGAAAAGGAGGAAATTTTTATTTCTAGCAGTTCATTCTGCTGATATCATTACAAAGAAAACAAAAGGAGATAAAAGGATGAATAAAAACAAAGAAATAAAGATGGCTTGTATAACGGCAATTATCAAGGATAATAAAAGATTTAATGTTTCTAAAGCCTATATGCTTGGCGAACTTGCTCTTGCAATCGACAGTTCATTTCAGGCAGGAGAAGTTTCTGGAAAAGCTCTCCTAGACACTATTGGTGATACATTATCACCGACACAAAGAGGTATACTGCTTTTACGGTATAACCTAGCGTTACAACATACAGGTACCAGGCTTCAAAGTTATGCTTCTATCGGCGAATTCTTCAAACTTTCAAATGTAAGAATTCATCAAATTGAAGCAGAGGCATTAATGATATTGCGTCAGCCTGCAAATATTTCTCGATTCTCTTTAAGAGAAAAAGACCTTAAAGTCCGTGAACGAATTCAAAAGAAGGATTCATCGCTTGATATTAAGTGTCTTGGATTAAATCGCCGGCTATACTATTCATTAAGTTTTGCCGGAATAGAAACAATTGCAGATTTGAAGCGCATGTCAAATGAAGATTTATTGAAGATTCGAAACATCGGTCCCAAAAGCATCGATGAAATCAGAAAAAAACTTGAAGCTTTTGAGTAAAGCTAAAGCCACCTATCAGATAGGTGGCTTTGCTATATTTAGTTGATGTTTAAAATTTTATTAAAAAATACTCTTTAGCTTTATTAATCGCTTTTTCTAATTCTCCGTCTTTTTTCATTCTATGATCTGCACCCTGAATTTCAAATAATTCAAAATTAGCCTTGTCCAAATCTATTAGCTCTTTTGTATCTTTTATAGGTGCAACATCATCTTCTGTTCCTTGTATTATTAAAATTTTCTGACTATTTTTATATATTTTTAATATTTGATTTTGTTTTAACTCTTCATAAAATGAAAAAGGAATATTCATGATTCTATCAAATCCTAGTTTAGTAATACCTCTTTTTTGAAATTCTTCAAATGTTTCTCTTAACAAAGTTTCTTTAAATATTTTATCCATTTTTATTGCAGGTGCTCTTAGTACTATTTTATTATACTTAGTATTGTATTTAAATATCTTTAATAAAGCTATATAAGCTCCAAAACTAGTTGCAAATAAATCTATTTTCATTTGCTTTCCATACTTTTCTTTGATATATTCCTCCACAGTTTCAATATCATTAATACAATTATCTATAGTTAATTTATCTGCTTCTACTTCACTTTCTCCATGTCCCGGAAAGTCAAAGCATACGACTCCAAAACCTTCTTTTGTCATTTCTTTAGCAAGTAAACTAATTGCACTACTCTCTTTATCACCGGCAAATCCATGTACTGCAATAATTATTTCTTTTGGGCTTTCTTGTGGTAAATAACTCTTTGCAGAAATATTATATCCATTTGTACTTTTTAATTTAAATTTAACCTCTTTCATATCCTCTCCGTCTATATACTAATATTATTAATGATTATATTTTTTAAAAATCTTTTTGATTTTATCGAATAACTTTTTAATCCAGTTTTTTTCTTCATATTTAATTAAGTCCTTTTTTTCTTCAGTTCTTTTTATATTTGTATTTCTGTTTTTAAAAACATTCTCTGGATTATATTTTTCTTTTAATTCTTCTTGTACTTTTCTTAGTTCTTCAGCATCTTCCAATTGTAATTTTTTTCTCTCCTCTGCAGATGTTAGAAAGTCCCTATATATCAATCCTAAAATAATTATAGTTTCATCCATTAATTTTTGTTCTTCAAAAGGTTCTGTTATATTAGGATTATATGCCATATCTTTTTCTTGTCTAATTATTTGTATAAATTCTTTAGGTATTTTATTAAGCAACTCTGTTGGCATTAAACACATAATTGCATCTACTTCCGAAAAGGCTTGTTTATATTCTACTTTCATTTTATCCTCTTTCTACTTCTTTTTTTATTTCACTTTTTTGTCTAATTGTATTTTTTATTGCATCTATAATTTGTTCTTTTATGATAACTAGTCTACTTTTTACTCCCTGTGGAGCTTTTCTTTCTCTTTCATAACATTCTTTTAGTCTATTCTCCCATAATTGTGATTTATCTTCTACTGGTTGTAAGGAATCTTGTTTTTCTTGTTTTTCTTGTTTTTCTTGTTTTTCTTGTTTTTCTTCTTTTTCTTGTTCTTCTTTACTTTCATTCTCTCTGGTTGCAAGATTTTTTTCAGTAACATTTTCTGGTCTTTGCTGATAAGTTTCATAAACATTTTCTTGATTATATGGTACACATTTGCCATTACTAATTTTTTTTATTGGCAGATTGCCTTGTGCTTCTGCCATTTCTTGCAACTTTTCATAATTGCCTTTATTGGCTAGAAAAGTAATAACACTTTCATATTCAAAGTCTTCAATAACTACTTCTGAATATTCTGTATCTCCCTTTCCCTGTTTTTCTTCCATTTGTTGTGGTAATTCTACTACTATAGAATTTAATGCATAATATTTATTAGATACAGAATTTCTAGTATATGAATCTTGATTCATCGTACCAACAATTTTCTTTGGTTTTATAACATATCCATTTCTATCGCCATAAGTTGCTTGTTGTTTACCTGCTATAACTAACGAGGTTGAAATATATGGTTCATTAAATTTTCCATTTATTGGTCCAGATGTTACATGTACTAACATATGATTTTCATCCTCTAAATACTTTTTCCATACATCTTGTGCAAATGAATTCCACTTATCAATAAAATCTTCTCTTTTATTAACATCATCATCTATATTTACTACTTCTTCTCGTAACTGTTCCATTTCTCTTATTTCATCTTCAGAAAATCTTGCATCATCACTTTCCAAACTTAGTAAAAAATCTTTTATAGTCACAAATCCATAGGTAACTCTGCAACGCCTAGTTGATTCATAATCTTTTTCAAAATTCTTTATTGAAGGATGTAGTTCTTCGCTTCCTAATCTATCACAAAATTCTTTTTCTGAAAGCATTCCTTCATCATATGCATATATAATATCTGATATTAATTCATCTTCATTTGTTCCTTTTTTATGGCTTGATAATAAGCCTTCCAAGTCTGAAAACATTATAGTTTTGTTTTTTATAATCGTTTTATCACGCGTAATTGATGATTTGTAAGTTGTTGAATCCAATAATTCCAATTTCTCTGCTAATCCATCTGTTAACGGAATAGGAACTGAGTACATTAAATTTACAAATTTATATATTCTTGAAATATCATGCATCTCTAATTGTCCACCATTTTGCATTAATTCATTTTCAAAACGATTATATGCTTCCGTTTGCAAAATACGTTTAAAATCTTGTTTTTGTTCCTCTCCGATTGGAATCTCAACGTCAAGTTTTGTAATCTTGCATAATTCTTCTGTTACAATTCCTTCTTGTTTTAGTCTATCAATCGCTTTTTGAAAATTATCATCATTTCCAAAATCCTCTTCTATCCAAGACCAATCTTTCATTTGTATTTTTTCTAAAATTTCATTTTGTTTTTCTTTAGATACTTTTACTTCGAACATATATTTTATATCTCCTGCAAAAAGATTTATATTTATATTTATATCATATAAAATTTATTTTTTAAATATTTTTTGATACTTTTAAATTTAAAAAATATTTATATAATAAGAAAAGTGGCTTCGCCACATGTGCAGATTGCTTTGCAATCGCACGAATATATGTAACTTAACCTTGTTATATACGTAAAAATCTGTCGATTTTTCCTATATAATAAAAAAGAGAAGACTATCTAATCTTCTCCTTTTTTATTATATACTTATTTTTTATCTTTCTCTGTAATCTTGGTATTTATTTCTTTCAAAGTTTTTAAATATTCTTCTTCCACTGGGCTTATAGTTTTAACTTGCTATTTTTTATATTCCGATTTTGCCTTTCTTATCGCTTGATTATGGCTAACATTGCCCGCACCAATTAGCACTTTTTCACCTGTAGAAGAAAGTATCATGTCTAACTGTTTAATATAATCTTTCATATACATCGATATTATTTCTGAAGCAGTATGTCCATGAGTAGCATAATGCAATTTATTTTGGACCATCTTAAAAAATTCAATTGATTTTTCATCTTTTGGATTGTAATCTACTGATGTTGCATATAAATCTAGAACTTGTCTATACATTACTTTTTCTGATGATCTAATGTCCTTAATTCTCGCAAGTAGTTCTTTCCAATAGTTACCTCCACCATTTCCTTTAAGTCTTTCATCATCCATTGTGAAGCCTTTAATCATATACTCTTTTAATCTTTCTGTCGCCCATCTTCTAAAATTAGTAGCAATTTTTGACTTTATTCTATATCCTAAAGAGATAATCATATCTAAGTTATAAAAAGGAATTTCTCTTGTAACATTTCTAGTTCCCTCTTTTCGAACCTGTCGGAAATTCTGACAAGTTGATTCCTTATCTAATTCTTCTGCATAAATATTATTTATATGTTCTATGATATTTGTTCTTGAAGTACGAAACAATTCTGCCATTTGTTGTTGTGATAACCATACAGTTTCATTTTCGACTCTAACATCTACTTTTGTCAACCCATCATCTGTTTGATATATTATAATGTCTCCATTTATATCATCTATCATAAAAGCCTCCTTTAATACTACGAACATTTGTATTGTATCATATAAATATTAATTGTTCAATCATTATTACAAATTCTCTACATTTTATTACTTATAATCACCAGATTATTATTTTATGGTTGTATTTACATTATTTTGTAATTTTACTTAAAATATGCTATAATTATACTATTATCTTTGAAAGGAGTGTTACTATGCCATATTTAATTAGTATTACTGAAAATGACTACAGAGAGTACCGGAAGAATGTTTCCAAGATAGAATACAGCTTTGCGAGAAAAGGTGAAATATTCCCTGTACCCATGAAGCAAATTCGTGAAGCCACAAACATTACAATTCTGAAGAAATGGGAATTTCTACAAGTTATGAAAGACCCAAAATATGCTTTTTATCTTTATAAGAATGATGAGGGCGAAACAATCGGGATCACTTTTCTTAAGTTTACCGGCAAAACTTGTACCATCGTGGAATTCTCAGTATTTGAACATTTAAAAGGTCTTGGGGCCAAATTATACGAAGAAGTAGCAAATCTCTGCCTTGAGCGAGGTGTTTACGAGCTCATACTATGGTGCCCATTTAATGGTTCTAAAGAATTCTGGAAGAAGATGGGCTTTTATGAAAAAAGCGACTCTTTCTTTTATAAAAGAATTTCAAAACACTAATTAAGTAACACAAACTTTAAACTTCCCATGTATAGGCTATTGCTTAATACATGGGAAGTTTTTTACTAATACTAAAAAACGGGATTTAAGGAACGTCCCTAAAATCCCGTTTACATTTATTGATTTCTTCCGCAACAATTCTTGTATTTCTTTCCGCTTCCACATGAAGTAGCTGCTTATGTATTATCAATATATTTAATATTTATAATATTATTGATATTTCAGGCTTTTTG
>CALXPV010000075.1 GCA_944390295.1 uncultured Clostridia bacterium
AAGGAGTGTTTAAAGCTAAGCTTTAAACACTCCTTTAGTTATTATATATGAAAAATCAACAGATTTTATGAGTTCAATATTTTTTTATTTCCATACTAATGCAATGTAGCTCAATTTGTACATCTATTGAATCTACTTTTTTCATTTCACAAAAAAATAAGTCACTTCTAATTAATGACTTACTTTTTATTTTCCTGTTATTTTATTTAATAATTCTTGAAACCAATTTGTATCTGTTTTTCCAGTGTTTTGCACTGCTGATTCTACATAGTCTTTTTTTGGTAAATTAATATATATTTTTTGTTCATTTGTTAATGTTTGCATTCCTAATTTCTTTTGTGCTTCTTGTTCTATTTTATTTAAATTTAAATTACTTTCTATAGATACTTCTGTTTGTTGATTCTCTTTTTGTAAAACCGCAAGATCAGATTTTAAATCTTTTACTTTATTAAAACTTTCTGTAATTAAAGAGTTTCTGTAACTAATAACAAGTAACATACCAAATACTATAGCAATACATACAACAACTTTTTTCTTAATTGCTACTTGTGCCTTTTTTTGTTTAGCTTTTTCTTTGGCTTGCTTTTTTATATTTTCTTTAATTTCTTCTTTAGTTAAATCACGTTTTACCTTTTTTCTAGGTAAAAACTCAGGTTCTAACTTTCTAGGGCTTGTCTCGTACTGGTACCTAGTCATTAGTTCACCTCCTCTTTAGTTTATTAATACTATTTTTCAAGATGTAAAATTTTAATTTTTTTCAAAAATTCTAAGTTTTGCACTTTTACTTCTTGAATTTCGTTCTTGTTCTTCCTTTGTTGCAATTATTGGTTTCTTATTTATTATTTTACCGTATGAAACTGCATTACAAACACAATACGGTAAGTCTTTTGGACATGTACATCTTCCTTCTGCTTCTATATATGCTTTTTTTACCGCTCTATCTTCTAAAGAATGAAAAGTTATAACGCACAATCTTCCACCCTTATTTAAAGCTTTAATAGATTTTAATATAGTATTATATAATGGTTCAATCTCATTATTTACTTCTATTCTAATTGCTTGAAAAGTTCTTTTTGCTGGATGTCCATCTTTTTGTTTTGATTTTGGTATTGAATCTTCTATTATTTTTACTAATTCGGCAGTAGTTTCTATTTGTTTTTGTTTTCTTTTTATGCAAATATTTTTAGCTATATTTCTAGAAAATCTTTCTTCTCCATATTCAAAAATTATATTTGCTAATTTTTCTTCTGAATATTCATTTACTACTTCTTTTGCTGTTAAGGATTGCGACTTATCCATTCTCATATCAAGTTCATTTTCACCCAAATAGCTAAATCCTCTATTACGTTCATCTAGTTGATATGAAGAAACACCTAAATCTAATAAAATTCCGTCTACCCCGTTTATTTGTAACTCTTCTAATATCTCATCTATATCATCATGGTTTCCATGTACATATTTAACATTTTTATATTCTTTTAGATTATTTTTAGCAGCTTCTAAAGCTTCTAAATCTCTATCTATTCCTATTAACATACCTTTATTTGATAATTTTTTAAGAATTTGTTTACTATGTCCTGCTCCCCCTAAGGTTCCATCTACATATATTCCATCTTCTTTTATTGCTAATCCTTCTATACATTCCCATAGTAAAACTGACTCATGTTTAAATTCCAATATTTACACCCCGTTATATTATTTTTTAAATAGCACAAACAGTTGGAAAATTTTACATTCCAACTGTTTATGGCTATTTTTCTTTTGTTTTCAACGGTTTTCTCATTTGTATTTCAAATCCTTTTTTTCAAATAAGTATATATTAATTTATTTGCATTTGTATTTTTTATTTTTTATCTTAAGTATATTCTTAAGATTTTATCTTTTGTATATTTAAAATTCTTTAGTATAGCCCTCTTCTTTTCAAGTACTTTTGGTTCTTGATTTTTCTTTTGTAAATTTTCATCTTTCGTACATTTTTAATCATTTGTACTTTAATTTTATCTTTTGTGTAAAATTTATATAAACTTTTAAAGTTATATACCAAGCATTGTCATATTTTCTGCAATATCATCTGCTGATATATTATCTTCGCTATTATATTGCTCCCATTTTGTTTTGTCCCAAATTTCTATTCTAGTTCCAACACCTATTATTACAGTTTCCTTTTCAAGTGATGCAACTTTTCTTAAATTACTAGAAATTAGGAATCTTCCTTGTTTGTCTATTTCACATTCCATAGCCCCTGATAGAAAGAATCTTACAAAATCTCTGGCATTTTTATTTGTAAGTGGAAGTGTTTTTAATTTGGTTTCGAAGTTCTCCCATTCTGATTGTGAAAAACCAAATAAGCACCCATCTAGCCCTTTTGTAATTATGAACTTTTCGCCCATATCTTCTCTTAATTTTGCTGGCATTATTAGTCTGCCTTTGGCATCTAATGAATGTTCATATTGGCCGAATTAGCACTCCGTTTCACCTCACTTCATTTTTTACCACTTTGTACCACTTCTCTCCACCTGCATAAATTTTAATACAACATTTTTTAAAATGCAAGCCTTTTTTATAGTTTTTTTAATTTTTTTATAATTATTATAATTTTCTTAATTTTCAAATTATTGTTTTACAATATTGGGCTACTAGTGTATAATAATTATGGTGATACATATGAAGATAGTAAAAAGATTGATATTAATAGTATTTTTGCTGATTTTAGCTATAGGAATAATCTTTGGAGTTTATGGCTATACAATATATAGTAAATCTATAAAAGAAGTGACTTTAGCTGATAAGATTGAAGAAATTAAATCAGATAAAAATTATGTAAAAATAGAAGATTTGCCAGAAGATTATTTAAATGCAGTAGTTTCTGTGGAAGATAGAAGATTTTACAACCATGGTGCAATTGATTTTAGATCTATCGCAAGAGCTATATATGTTAATATAAAAAACTTTGAATTAAGAGAAGGTGGTAGTACCTTAACTCAGCAATTAGCAAAAAACATATATTTTATAGAACTTGACCCATTTCCTAGAAAACTTGCAGAAATATTTATGGCATTTGAAATAGAAGAAAATTATTCTAAAGATGAAATATTAGAATTATATGTAAATACATCTTATTTTGGAGATGGCTACTATGGAATAAAAGAAGCTTGTAATGGTTATTTAGATAAAGAACCAAAAGAAATGAATCTAGATGAATCAACTATGATGGCTGGTATTCCAAATGCTCCAAGTGTTTATGCTCCAACTAAAAATCCAGATTTAACGAGAAGTAGACAAGGCCACGTTTTGGAAACGATGGTTAAAAACGAGTATATTTCTCAAAATGAAGCTGATACAATTATTAATAAATATAAATAGTTTTAATAGAACAAAAGCGACATGATTTCAATACTCTAACATTTTAGTTAACTAACATGTCGCGTCTTTGTTCGTGCGCCAATTTTACGCAAGTAAAATTGTGTGCAGTTGTTAGAGCGAAGCGACATTCTAGTATAGGAAAAACTCGATTTTTCCTATACTAGAACAAATCGGAAAGCCTTAATATTTATACTTAGTTTTTATTTCCTATATGGCTTTCCGTAAATTTGTTCTGTGCCAATTTTACGTTAGTAAAATTGTGTACAATCATTAAAGCGAAGTGACTTTTATACAATAGGAAAGTTATACTTTCCTATTGTATAACAAATCTCGCTTCGCGAGAACTTTTCTCTACTTTTTTTATTTAACTATTTATATTTAAGTTCTCGAAGAAGCGTAAAGATTTGTAGATGCGAAAAATTGCATAGCAATTTTTCTGTGCAATGTTATTTTTATGGTATAGGAAAAAGTGATTTTTCCTATACCATAAAAAAGCAACTGATAATCAGTTGCTTTTTAAAATTTTATATATTTGTATACAGCTTCAGCGAACCCTCCATTTTGAGCTGCATTCGTTGTAGTATAATTTGCTACTTGCTTTACTTCATCATAGGCATTTGCAACAGCAATTCCTACTCCCGAATTTTTAATCATTTCTAAATCATTAATATTATCTCCTATCGCTAGTACTTCACTCTTATCTATATTTAGATATTCTTCTAACACTTCTAATGCTTGTTCTTTATTTATACCTTTTGGCATTATATCTAAATATTCATATTCTTTTCCAATTATTTCGTCTTTGTACTTATCATATTTTTTTATTAAATATATTTGTATGTTTTCGTTTTTAGATAATTCCTTTTTTAAATTATCCAAACTCTTTTCTGAAGTAACTACAAGTTTTAAAATTTCTGGTTTCTTGCTTTCTACATATTCTTTTATATCTTTTACAATTTCAAATTCTAAATCTGTTATATTTTCCTCTTCTTTCAATTTAAAATTTCTTAAATCCATATATAATAATTTTTCTGTAATAATTTTGTTTGTGGTATACAAATGAATATGCATTTTTAATTTATTAGCTTCATTTATGCAATATATTACATCATCATAATCTAATGTCTTTTTGTAAATTTCTTCCCCCGTTTGTAAATTAATTATCTGATTTCCATTTCCAAATATTCCATATGGTGCATTTAATTTTTCACATGTGCCTTTAAACAAAGAATATGTTTTACCAGTACATACTGTAAAATTTATTTTTGAACGATTTATATCATTAATCGCTTTTAAATTATTTTCTGGTATTGTATTATTTTTTCCAAACAAAGTTCCATCTAAATCACTTGCTATAAGCCTTATCATAAGTATCATCCCCACAAATTTTTTATATTATATATAATATGATACTTTTAGTAAAGTAGTTTTAAAAATATATATTATTCAACATATTATTTTTTAATATCCACAATTTCTTTGACAAATCAACATAGTATTTATGTGGATTTTCTATACGTTTTACTTCTTCCCACATAGTATCTAATTCTTTTTTAGAATATTTAGCGATTTCTTTTAAAGTAGGATTTTTGTATATTAATTTTCCTTCTTCAAATATTTTTTCTTGGAGTGGTCTTATTGTATAATTTTTTAATAACTTCTTTTTCCATGGATTTTGAGGATCAAAAATCATATATTCTTTTTCATCTATTTTTTCATCTGCTAAAGCAATTACATCTGCTATTGCTTTTTTAGTTTCATTATCATAAAAACGATACACTTTTTTAAAGCTTGGATTTGTAACTTTTGCAGTATTTTCACTAACTTTAATTTTAGGTGTTATTTTGTTATCTTCTTCAATAGCTACTAATTTGTAAACACCTCCAAAAACTGGCTCACTTTTAGCTGTAATTAAATTTTCTCCTACTCCAAATAAATCGATTTTAGCATCTTGTTCTATTAATGATTTTATTAAGTATTCATCTAAAGAATTAGTTGCACATATTTTGCAATCTTCATAACCTGCTTCATCTAATATCTTTCTAACCTTTTTTGATAGATATGCTAAGTCTCCACTATCTAATCTAACAGCTTTAGGTCTATATCCCTTAGGCTTTAACACTTCATTAAATACTTTAATTGCATTTGGAAGTCCAGATTCAATTGTGTTATATGTATCAATTAAAAATGTACAATCATCTGGATATA
>CALXPV010000076.1 GCA_944390295.1 uncultured Clostridia bacterium
AAAAGAAAGAATGCTTATGCATTCTTTCTTTCTCTTTTATATTCTATTAACTTTCTTTCATTTTTATATGTAACAACTGTTAATGTTATTACAGCTAATATTATACCTAAAGGCAGTGTATAATAGCTTATTGGTAATCTTGTAATTGCTATTATGCTTAAGTATAAAGCTTCTATTATTAATGGCCATAAGATTAATTTTGCAAATACTTTTGCTTTTCCTAATTTTCTATATCTAATAATTTCATATACTATAATAATTATTGCTGCAATTCCGATTGGTGCAAAATATCTTTCCATTATATCTCTTCCTCTATAATGAGGTACATTAACTATTGTTAAATCATCTTTTTTAAGTTCTGTTCCATATTTTTCGTTTAATTTATTTACGAAATTTTCTAATTGTTCATCATTTTGCTCTCTAACTGTTACTGCAAAAGAATCATTAAAAAATTCTATTTTTTGTACTAATACATCATTTGTTGCAAAACATTCTTTAGCAATTGATTCTATATCGCTTTTAGAATAATCTTTACCTAAATATAGCTCTATTCTCTTTGAATCATCATAAGCCAAACTAAAATTAAATTTTGCTGTACATCCAACAATAATTCCAGCAATTATTATTAATGCAATTAATATGTATAGTATTTTTTTTCTTAATTTAGTCTTTTCCTTTTTCATTTTTTCACCCTCTCATATTATTTTTCTTCTGCTTTTATAAATAGATTTCTAGTTATAATTAAATTATATATAACTATCATTGTAATTCCCCAAAATACAACCATTCCAAAGCTGTAAATTGGTATATATGAGCTAAATGCAAATACTATAGAAACTATATATGCTGGTATTGCAATCATACAAAATTTTACAATGGCATCTTTCATTGGTTTATCATTTTCTTTTTTGTTTTTTATAGCATTAAGCATCATATACATTAATATGTAATTAAATAATTGTATTAATGCTAATCCTATAATTCCACCAATTCCTATTTCTACATTTGTTAATCTTAAAATTACTAATATTACTGCTAAGAATCCTACATTTGATATTGTAGCAAGTAATCCTTTAGATTTAAATTTTACAATTAATACTATAAACATTACAGCTACTACTGCTACTAATCCAATTACTACATATTTAATTGTTTCAGCTGTTACTGGTGCTTCTATATATTTATTGCTTTCTATTGAATATTTTATTGGCATTTCTCCATTGCTTATTAATGTAGCTATTGTTTGAGCTTGATTTATGTATGTTTCTAATTGATTGTTTTGATCATCACCAGAAATTGCACTTCCACTTCCAATAAATAAGTCTAATTTTCCAGTTCCATTTTCTTCTTCAAATTGTTGTCCTTCTGCAATTGTTGTTCCGTCAATTATCATATCTATTTTCTTGTTAGAATTTTCTGTTGTTTCTCCTGTTGTTTCATTGCTTATATTATTAACATCTAAATCTGCTTCTGTTATTTCATTTGTTACTGTGTTATTTGCTGTTTCTTCTGTTGTTACATTAGATGTATATGTTTTTGATAATTCTTTTAATTTTTCTTTTCCTTCTCTGTTAAATTGAATTTCTAAATATACGCTTACTCCTGATTGTGTATTTGTATATAATACTTTAGCATCTTTTACATCATTATTATCTATTAATACTTCTTCTGTTTCAGAATCTTTCATTTCAAATTTTCCTAATTCTGCTAAAGTTGATATTATATTATCTGTATTTTTATCTTCTTTTAATTCAACAATCATATTTCCATTTTCTTTATTTTGTCTTACTTTATAATCTGTAACATTAGCATTTTTTAATCTATCTGAAACTATTTTTTTAGCTTTTTCATAATTATCTTGATTTAAAACTTCGTCTTTATTTGTTTTTTCTGAAGTTTCTTCATAAGAATTTTCTTTTATAAGTTCTTCTGTATAACCTTGGTTTTCTAATTCTTCTCTTGTACCTGATGCTATTTCATTTCCATCTGAATCTTTTAAAGTTATTGTATCTTCTGTTACTACATTTAATTCTACGACTCTACTTCCTTTAATATCTGAACCCAAATTAAAATCTGGAACTATGTTGGCCATATTATTTTTATCTTTAACATATATTCCCATAAAAGATACTAATGATATTAAAATTATAAATAATATTATTAGTGTTATCCTAAAGCCTTTTAGTTTTGTAATTTCTTTAGCTTTTTGTTGTTGTTTTATTTTTTCTTGTTTATTCACTTTTTCTCCTCCTTAGTTTAAATCACAATAAATATCTTGTTAAATTCTATATTAAAACATAAAAAAATTCAACTATTTTTTTAATAAATAGTTGAATTTTATTGATAATTGCAATTATTAAAATATCACTTATTTAAGCATACTTAAAAGCATTATTTTTTATTTATATTTACACCAATTATTCCTCCTACTCCTCCAGCAACAATTCCTAATATTACTAGTAAAATTAATTTAAAATTTAATGTGTTTATATTTCCCATAATTAAAGATATTAAAAAATAGATTACCATATATATAACTCCTATTAGTATTCCATTTAATATCCCACTTTTCTGTAACTTAATTGTTGCTATAGAGCTTCCTATAAGTATTGATAATGTATTTATTATAATTACTAATGTTGGTATTGCAAATTCTGTGACTGTAGAATATGTCATAATTACTGCTAAAAATATAAGACCAACAGTATTAATTATAATAGAAATAACCTCTCCTTTTATTACTGCTATACCTGTTTTTTTTAGAATATTTTCTTCCATAAAAAATCCTCCTAATACATTATATTTTAGGAGGATATTTTTTATAACTAATTTGTAACAACTGTGTTTGATTGTGTTATTGAATTATTTATATTTATATTATTATTTAAATTTGAATTCACATCTTTAGTTACTTTATTTATACCATTTTGAGCAAATACTTCATCAAGTAATCCATTTTGTCCATCTTTTTCTAGATAATAAACATCTTTACCATTTTCTGTACGATAATAAATATTATCTAATTGGAAATCTACTAATTGATCTCCTAATGGATTATATACTGCATATTTTTTATTACTATTATTTTCTGCAATTTGTTGTCCTACTATAATTCCTTCATAGTCATCTAAAAGTATTGCATTTTGTACAGAAGCACTTTGTCTTGAAGATACTATACATCCAATACTATCATAAGCTACTGGTAATATTTCTTCTCCTCTGACATTGTATAATCCCCATTTATCATCTCTACTTACAGGAATTATTGTATCATAGAATAAGTATTGGTTTTCATTTCCTAAACTTGGATATTGTGATTTATCAACACCTATTTGGTCAAATTCTATATATAATACTTCTACTCCATCTTTATTTATTACACCATATTTATCAGAATTTTTTACTATATATAAACCAGAGTCTTTATCTAATAGTTTTATGTCTTCATAGTTCATAGGTACTTTACTTTGTCCTAAATTACTAATTATTCCGTATTTTCCATTGCTTTCTACTAAGAATTCTTCCGTTGTCTCTAGATATTTAATACTTGTATATCTTGGTCCTGATACTTCTGTTCCGTCTGGTCTTAATATTCCATAACCTCCAGAATCCTTTTTAGCTACTATTAAATCAGAGGCTAGTGCTTTTTTATTAACAAATGAAGATTCTACAGAAGTATATCCTAAATTTCCTAAAGTTTGAATTACATTTTGATATGATGTATATAAAGTTTCTGTACTTGTTAATTTAACTTTATTTGTTTCTTTGTTATATTCAACTTTTGCATTAAATAATGTTTTTAAATCTTCTACATATGCATATAATGTTCCATTTTGATATTTGATTGGATATTTTAAATACATATATCCATACTCTGTGTCTTCTGTATCTTCGTTAATTAATATTTTTTCAATCTTATTTTCGTTCATACTAAATTGTACAGCTTCGTTTTGTGATTGAACAACACCTTCTTCAGTGTTTTCTGAATTTTCTCCATATTTTCCATTCAAATAACTATATCCTGGAACTTTAGTTGCTACTTCTTGTATATTTATAAACATATTTTGTGATTCATCATAAATAACAGTTTTTCCTTCTACTATTGGAACAGAAACTCCATCTACTGAAATTCCAAGTTGCATGCTTTGAAAGTAACTCATTGCAAGTACAATTCCAATTATTAAAAAAATCGCAACTACAATACATGATATTATTATTATTCCATTTCGTTTTACTTTCTTTTTTTCTTCTTTGAATAACTCTTCATTATCAAATAAATCCATATTCTTCCCCCTATTCAACTACTCTTTTGTGTCATACCCGTACTTTTTATAAAACTCTTTTCTAAAGTTTCCTAAATTATCATTCTCTATTTCAATTCTAACTCTTTCCATAAGTTTAGTCAAGAAATATACATTATGTATTGAAAGTAATCTTACACCTAAAATTTCTTTAGCTTTTATTAAATGACGTATATATGCTCTTGTGTAATTTTTACATGCATAGCAGTCACATTCGCTATCTATTGGTCCCCAATCTTTTTCATAAGTTGCATTTCTTATTACAACTTTTCCATTCCATGTCATTGCTGTTCCATTTCTTGCAATTCTTGTTGGTAATACACAATCACACATATCTATTCCTGCCATTGCTGCTTCTATCAAATAATCTGGGCTTCCTACTCCCATTAAATATCTTGGTTTTTCTTCTGGCATAAGTGGAGCTGTAAATCTTAAAATGTCTAAAAATTCTTCTTTTGGTTCTCCTACACTTATTCCTCCTATTGCATATCCTGGTAAATCTAGCTTAGCTAAATCTCTTGCTGATTTTTCTCTTAAATCTTTATAAAATCCACCTTGTATAATCCCAAATAATCCTTGGTCTTCTGGTCTTGCATGTGCTTCTTTACATCTTTCGGCCCATCTTGTAGTTCTTTCCATAGATTTTTTTGTATAATCATATGTTGATGGATATGGACAACATTCATCAAAAGCCATCATTATATCTGAACCTAAAATATTTTCTGTATGCATAACACTTTCTGGAGTAAATTTTATTTTTCTTCCATCTAAATGTGATCTAAATTCTACTCCTTCTTCTGTTATCTTTCTAAGACCACTTAAGCTAAATACTTGGAATCCTCCACTATCTGTAAGTATAGCTCTATCCCAATTCATAAATTTGTGAAGTCCTCCTGCTTCTTGTATTACCTCTTCTCCTGGTCTTAAATATAAATGATATGTATTTGATAAAATTATTTTTGCATCTATCTCATTTTTTAATTCATCAGGTGTCATACT
>CALXPV010000077.1 GCA_944390295.1 uncultured Clostridia bacterium
AGTAATATGGAAGATTATGACACTATTTTTATTGGATTTCCAATTTGGTGGTATGTTGCTCCAAGAATAATAAATACTTTTTTAGAAAGTTATGATTTTTTTGGAAAGAAAATAATAGTATTTTGTACATCAGGTGGTAGTGGTCTTGGAAATACTGTAGCATATTTAGAAAAAAGTATATCAAGTGATACAGAAATAATAGAAGGAAAACGCTTTGGTGTAAATACAAGTATAGAAGAACTAAAAGAATGGGCAAATAAATTTTAAGTAAAGGAGAGAAAAATATGAAAATAGTAGTTTTAACAGGAAGTTATAATTTACTTGGGACATCAAACACATTAGTAGATGAATTTATAAAAGGAGCTAGAGAAAACGGAAATGAAATTGTTAGATTTGACACTGCATATTTAGATATACATCCATGTATAGGTTGCAATCATTGTGGAATGGATGGAGATTGTGTATTTAAAGATGATATGATTAATATTTTAGATAATATTGAAGATGCAGATATGTTAGTTTTTGCAACACCAGTGTATTATTTTGCAATGACATCACCATTAAAAGCCACAATAGATAGATTTTATTCAAGAACAGGAAAAATAAGTCGTAAAAGATTAAGAACAGCATATATTATGACCTGTTGGAATACAGATGATTCCACTGTAGAACCATTAATAGTACATTATAAAAAATTAGTAAGTTATATGAATTATAAAGATGAGGGTATGATTATAGGAAAAGGATGTGGAACAGTAGGAATGATACCAAGCCATTTTTATAAAGATGCGTACGAATTAGGAAAAAGGATTAAATAAGTGGAGGTTTTGAAGTTAGTATCGAAAGAGTAAATTAAATAAGGAGGATTTATTATGAGTTTAACTATTAATATTTATTATACAGGAAAAGATGGTTCTGCAAGAAAATTTGCAGAGGAAATGGTATCAGCTGGAGTGGTAGAAAGAGTTCGTGGAGAAAAAGGTAATTTAAAATATGAATATTTCTTTCCAATGAATGATCCAGAAACAGTATTGTTAATAGACAGATGGGAAAGCGAAGAAGCTTTAGATGAACATCATAAATCTCCAATGATGAAAGAGATTGCAGACCTTAGAGATAAATATAAACTTCATATGAGAGTTGAACGATTTGTAGAAAAGAAATAGAATATGTTAACCAAAAGAGCGAAAGTGTAAAAAATAATTGATAGAAAAAAGTATGGTATAATAGTAAACTGATACTGGAGGTGAAAAGATGGAATTGGGAAATAATTTATTTAAAACACGAAAAAAAGCAGGGTTATCACAAGAAGATGTTGCTGAAAAATTAGGAGTTAGCAGACAAACTATTTCAAAATGGGAAACTGATGAAACAGTACCAGATATATATCAAGCAAAGAGATTAGCAAATATATTTAATGTTTCTTTAGATGATTTAATTTATTTGGATGAGGATTTACAAGAAATAGAAGAGAAGACAATAAATTTGAATGAGAAAAAAGAAGAAAGATTTGATTGGACAAGCGCATGGAGTAAAAAATATCCAGTATTAGCTACATACCAAGAAAAAGTAAATATACCGAAATATGCGATGGAAATTAGTAAGATGCTTAATAGCTTAACTGAAGATTATGGTCTTAATAATTTAGACATTATGCTAGTGCTAAAAGATATATTATATCATGAATGGAAATATAAGAAATAAAAGGCTATTGAAAATATAATGAACCTAAATTGCTTGAGATTAAGTACTTTATAAATATGAGGATGTTAGTTATATTATAAAAATAATAGATGAATAAGATTATAAAAGAATGTTTAAGTTTTGCAAAGTGAGTCTAATATGAAAATATTGACTCACTTCATTTTTTTATATAGTAGGAAAGTTCTCCTAGTAGGAGAACTTTCTGTACTAGATAATTATGGCAAATTTAATATTTTCTAGCATTTGCTAATGCGTAGAAAATATTAAATTCGCTTTTTTACTAAAAATATGTAGCAATAGTATCCAAAAGGAAACTAAGGCACATTAAAGTGCGTACTTCACAAGTTAATATAATGACCGTATAATTTATAACAATAGGAGGAAAAAAATTTGGAAAAATTAGATTATTTAATTAACTGTTTACTAAAAGAAAGAAATGCAACTTTAGAGATAAATAACTTATCTTATGAGGACAAAAAAAGAATATATCGTTCACTGTGTAATATACGAGATGCAAAATCAATTTCAGAAGAATATTTAAAAATAGAAAATAAGTATTTGCAAGAAGAATTAAATAAAAAAGATATTACAGCTGTTGCAGATATACAACCAGCCAAGGAATTAATAAAAGTTACTAACCTAAAATACGAAGATAAAATATGTTTATGGAAGGGTGATATAACTACTTTAAAAATAGATGCTATTGTTAATGCAGCAAATTCACAAGGATTAGGATGCTTTGTACCATTACATTCTTGCGTGGATAACATCATTGGAAGTAATGCAGGAGTTTCACTTAGACTAGAGTGTAATGAAATCATGAAAGAAAAAGATTATTTTCTTCCTACAGGTGAAGCATTTATTACGAAGGGATATAATTTGCCAGCTAAATATATAATTCATACAGTTGGTCCTATAATTTATGAAGGAGTAACAGAAAAAGAAAAAAGAGAATTAGTAAATTGTTACATTAATTCTTTAAAACTCGCAATTCAAAATGGAATAAGAACTATTGCATTTCCATGTATATCAACAGGAGAATTTAGATTCCCAAAGACACAAGCGTGCAAACTTGCAATATCAGCGGTGGAAGAATTTTTAGATATTCATAATGATGAAATAGACGAAATAGTATTTAATGTTTATACAGAGGAGGATTATGAAATTTATGAACAAAATATCAGAAGTTAAAAAAATAATAAATGATGCAGAATATATTTTGATTGGTGCAGGTGCTGGACTTTCTACATCAGCTGGAATTGAATATACTGGCAAAAGATTTACAAATAATTTTGCAGAGTTTATAAAAAAGTATAATTTTACAGATATGTATACTTCATCATTTTATGATTTTGAAACAGAAGAAGAAAAATGGGCATATTGGGCAAAACATATATATGTTAATAATACAGGGATGGAAGCAACAGAACTTTATAAAAAATTATTTGATTTAGTAAAAAATAAAAACTATTTTGTTATAACTACAAATGTAGATGATCAATTTTATAAAGCTGGCTTTGATAAAGACAAGATATTTGCAACACAGGGAAGTTACAGATATATTCAATGCGGAATAGCATGTCATAATAAATTATATGATGCAAAAGATTTGGTAGCTAAAATGCTAGAAGATACACACAATTGTAAAATACCGTCAGAACTTGTTCCAGTATGTCCAGTATGCGGAGAGACAATGGATGTAAATATTAGAAAAGATGCATATTTTGTAGAAGATGAGCATTGGTATAAGCAAGATGAAAGATATGACGAATTTTTAGATACGACAAAAAATAATAAAGTTTTATTATTAGAATTAGGAGTGGGATTTAATACACCAGGGATTATTAGAATTCCATTTGAACAAATGACATATAAAAATCCTAATTGGAAATTGGTAAGAATAAATAAAGATGATTGCGGAACTTTTTTAGATATTGACGATAGAAGTATTTTAATTGAAGATGATATAAAAAAGGTGATTAATGAACTTTAAAGCAACTATAATTAATTTTTAAAAAGCATATGATTTATTGAAAATTATATGCTTTTTTGGTATTATTCTAAATAGAAAAAATATTAATTTATAGAATAAACTAAAACTAAACTAATGGTTTATCAAAGTAAACTAACTGTCGGTTGAGTATGTAAAAAACTAATATTACAATAGGATTAGTAAGGGAGGTAAGCGATATGGCAAGTAGAAATATTGGAGAAATAATTAGTTCATTAAGAAAGGAAAAAGGAATGACACAAAATGAACTGGCAGAAAAAATGAATGTGACTGATAAGGCTGTTTCAAAATGGGAAAGAAATTTATCTTGCCCAGATGTTAATTCTATTCCGAAATTAGCCGAAATATTAGGAACAACAGTAGAAGAATTATTAAATGCTCAGCCTAAAAAAGAAAATAATAAGATTAATGAAATTATTAATATTGTATTAATAGGTGTTGGACTAGCTATGGGAATTTGCATAATAGTTACTTCTACATTAAAACAAATTGAACTGAATACTGCTATTACAATGTTAGGAATAGGAATGACTTGTTTAGCAATATATTTATTAAAAAATAAAGATAATAAAAAATAATAGAAATAACTGATTTTATAAAAGTGGCTTTTAATATAAGCTAAAAATTAATTCACTACAAACATTTGACAAATCCAGAAAAAGGCAATATAATCTAGTAGACTAATAAATGTTGACGAAGAAATTATATAAGTAGTTAATTTGAAACTCTAGCCAGGGAGTGTAGCCATAGACTGGAAGCTACATTAGAAAGACAAATTAATGAATTTCAATAATGGAGTCAAATCGTGTAAGAGCGTTAATCTGTAATGAGGTAGTAGAAATACTATAAAAAAAGGTGGTACCACGAGCAAATCGTCCTTTATGGAAGATTGCTCGTTTTTTGATTTTTAGTCCACATACAAATAATGAATAGGGAAATAGGGACGGTTCTAAAATCCCTATTTGAAAATAAAAAAGGGAAAAAAGGACCGTCCCCAAATCCCTTAGAAAGGAAAAGGTGTATGAAAGAGAAATTAGAAGAAATCAAAACAAAAGGTTTAGAAAAAATTAAGAACGTAAAGACTATCGCTGAGCTTGAAGAAGTTAGAAAAGAATTAACTGGTAAAAAAAGTGAATTATCAGAAGTTCTAAAATCTATGAAAGATTTATCTGTAGAAGAGAAAAAGACAATTGGAATGATGGCAACAGAAATAAAAAATACTTTTATAAGCAATTTACAACAAAAAGATGATGAAATTATTGCTTCTATGAGTGTGTTAGATGAGCCAATCGATTTAACAATTCCAGGTAAAAAGGTAAGTGGAGGAGCACTTCATCCAATAACTCAAATGAAACATGACTTAAATGATGCATTTTTATCTTTAGGTTTTGAAGTATTTAGTGAAGATGATATAAGTAGTGAAAAATATGCATTTGATAATTTAAATTTTGCTAAAAACCATCCTGCACGTCAATCTATGGACACATATTGGCTTGAGGGAACAGAAGATAAAGAAGGAGC
>CALXPV010000078.1 GCA_944390295.1 uncultured Clostridia bacterium
CTATATAGATATTATATAAAATTTTAATATATAAAAAAATATATAATTGACTATATGTTCATTATACGAGGAGGAAATATGAAATTAAGAATAGAAGATTTAATTAATTTTTTTCCAAATGATAATTTTGCTGTAGAAATATTTGATACAATATGCATTGGAAGTGATAGTTTATCGGATATTGCAAGTGATGAGTATGGAAGGTCCTTCATAACAAGAGATGAATTTTTAGATTTTTATAATAGACACAAAGATAAAATTGACGTAAATAAATATATGGCATATACAGCTTATGTAATAAATGGTATGGATAATTTTGCAAAAGGTTTACCTTTAGTTACTAATGATGAGTTTCAATCAATGAGAAAAGAAGCTGTAAAACGAATTAAAGATATTGTAAGAAAAAATCCTAATACAAGAATATATTTTTTAGATAAGGTTGACGGAAGAATAGTAGTAGAAGACTTCGAATCAAATGATATTCTAAAAAATGAAAGAACTAAAAAAGTATCACCAAAATCAAAAAAATATGAAAAGCAACTAGAAGATGATAGTTTTTTAAAAGAACTTACAAGTTTAATTAGAGTAGAAGACTTGAAAAAATTTATGCCTACAGATTTAGTAAAAATGATAAATAAAAAAGGTGAGCAAAATACAGCTTTAACATATTTTGCTGGAAAAAGTGATGAAGAAATAGATGAATATATTGAAGAACATAGAGTGGAACTAGAACAGTTTTCGTTTCATAATGTATGTGAAGATGTTTTAAAATATAGAGATAGAATTGATATGGAGCAATTTATGCTGATTGCAGCTTATAGATCTAAAGAACTTTTAGGAGCTTTTACTAGCTTAGAAAGCAGAAAGCAAGAAGCTGATAGTGTAAAAACAATGGCAGAAGTTTATAACGTTATGGTAGATATTTCTGAGATTTTAGGAAAAAGCTCTAAAATAAAAATTAAAGGTAAAATAATAGATGCTACAGCACCTGATAGAGAATTAAAACATATTCCATATTCTGCAAGAGATTTATCAAAAGATGTAGAGATATTTGCTGAAAAAGTAAAACCAAGTAATTTTATTTTGCGAGAAGACCCGCTAGCAAACGAAGAGCAAGCGAATATAACATCATTAAAAGGACTGTTCCAAAAGGTAGAACCTGGAGAAGGAATAATTACCCCTAAAGAAAAAGAAGAGATGAGAAAGGCTGAACCTTTAAAAGAATATAGAATTAACTTTAGAACTCCAGAATATAGAGAAAAACTTTTAAAATCATCAGAAAAACCACCGATAGTATATAGAGGAACAAAAGGAAAAGCATATGAAGGATATGCAGTATATATTTATAAAGATTTGAATTTTGCAGTATTAGAATGTTTTTATAAAAAGAATCGTGATGGAGCTGGAAGATATTCATATGAAGATGCATCATCTGTAATAGTTCCAACAGAAATGTTAGAAAAAGTACTAAAAAGTAAAACAAAATTGGAAAATATTCCATTGCAAAAAGAATATAGTGCTCCAAAGCCTCTAGCAGAAGGAGAGAGCATTTTATATACAACAAACCCACAAAGTAGAAACAGAAAAAAATACATTAGAAAAGAAGAACATAGAAGACCTGTAAGAATACCACATAAGAAGAATTGGGATATAACGATGAATGGAATTGTAAAAGGAGAAATAAATCCATTTGAAGCAATTATTATAAAAAGAAAGACCAGAAAAAAAGCTAAAAGAGTAAAAAAAAGAGTAGAAGAAAGTGTAGTAAGAAGCACTGACGATGATGCATAATTTGATATAAATGTAAAAATATGGTATAATTGATATGTAGAGATGATGAAAATGGGATTATTAGATTTTTTTAGAAAGAATAAAGAAGTAGTAAAACCAGTACAAAGAGTACCTGAAACAGAAAAAAACAAAATAGAAAGAACAATAACTAGAGATGGTGAAATTCAAATAGATTTTTATAGAGGAACATATGATGTAAGAAGAGATTATGATTGTACAAGACTAGTGATTTTAAATAAACAACCTGAAAATATGTATGGTTGCAATGTATATGATTGTAAAGTGAGTTGGTATCATGAAGATGACGCTATAATGCTTGATGAAAAAGATTCTAGGCATGATTTTAAAGATATAAAATTAACAGTGGACCCATATTTCTTACAAACAGACGATACATACGCAACTTGTTTAATGAATGAGTTGTTAGATAGAACTAGAGTAAATAATATGCTTGCAAGAGGTATGGTAGAAAATCCAGATAAACCTTGTGGAAACTATATTGGAAGTGTAGCTATGGAAGATGGAAAATATGTAAAGAAATTTAATCCTTCGATAGGAAGAGCAGTTCATAACTCTAAAGAAATGGCAGAAAAAAGAAGAGTATATCAACAAGAAGAAAGCATAAAAAGAGAAATTGATGCCAAAAGAAAAGAGTTACAAAGACAACTTCATGAATTAGATAATCCGAATGATGGTAATAGATAATTATATATTAAATAAAAACTCAAATGCTTATTTTTGGCATTTGAGTTTTTTGTTTAATAAAATATTGTATTAAAAAATAAAATATGGTATAACTATTTAGCAACTTTTTGGAGGGATAAAAAATGACAAATTTATTAATAAAATTATTTATTAAAGATAAAGATATAAATAATCCAGAAACTAGAGGAAAATACGGAATACTTTCAAGTGCAACAGGAATAATTGTTAATATATTATTATCTATTGTAAAAATGATTATAGGTATAATAGCAGGTTCTATTTCAATTATTTCAGATGCTTTAAATAATATTACAGATGTAGGTTCTTCTGTAGTTACAATGATAGGATTTAAGGTATCACAAAAAAAGATAGACAAAGATCACCCATGGGGACATGGAAGAATGGAATATATTACAGCTTTTATAGTAGATATAATCATTTTAATGGTAGGATTTGAACTATTAAAAAGCTCTATAGATAAAATAATACATCCAGAGCTTCCTACTATAAATACAGTTACAATTGTAGTATTAGTTCTTGCAGTTCTTACAAAACTATGGTTATTCTTTTTTTATAAAAAGATTGCCAAAATAATAAATTCAAATGCAATAAAAGGAAATGCATATGACAGTATTTCAGATTCTATATCTACATTAGTAGTTTTATTATCAGCAATAGTAGCAGTAACTTTTGGAATATCTATAGATGGATATGCAAGTTTAATAGTTTCTGCATTTATTTTATTTACAGGATATAAAGCAATAAAAGAAACTGTGGATTTATTATTAGGAATGAAACCAGATCCAGAATTTATTAAAGAAATTGAAGAAGAAACTAAAAAATATGATATGATTTCTGGAATACATGATATTATGGTTCACGATTATGGACCTGGAAGAAAAATCGTTTCTTTCCATGCAGAAGTACCAGCAGATGGAGATATTTGCAAAGTTCATGACATAATAGATCAAATGGAACAAGATTTATATGATAAATTTAATTGTATTACAACTATACATATGGATCCAATAGTTGTAGATAATGAAGAAATTAATGAGATGAGAGAATTTACAGAAAAAATGGTAAAAGAATTAAATTCTGAATTTTCGATTCATGATTTTAGAATGACAGATGGAGGAAAAAGAGTTAATTTAATTTTTGACCTAGTAGTTCCAAGAGACAAAGAATATAATTCAGAGGATATAATAAAAACAATTCAAAGTAAAATTCATGAAAAAGATAATAAATATTATGCAGTAATAAAAGTAGAAACATCATATATTTAAAGAAAGCCACCTTATGCAACAAGCATGAGGTGGTTTTTAGTGTAATTGTTAATCAATTAATTGGTGAGCAATACTGGTTAATTTTGAGATTTTCTCATCAGAATTTTTCATTTCCAAAATTTTGGCAATATCTGGAGCAATCTTATTAATCATTTCATTCCAGTATATTTGAGTTGAGTATATCTGAATATCCTTAGTATTACCAGCTGATATTGCGTCACATAAATCAAAGAGTTTCAATGCAGATGTATATCGCATTATGTCTAGATCCTCTTGGATTTCCCACTTCTTTTTTTCCTCATCATTTAGTAAAGAATAATGAATGTGATCTCTTAATGATAGTAAAATGATAGCAAAAGAAGTTGTAGAAAACTTAAAGCAACATTCTACAAAGAAATTCCGTATTTTTTTCATAACAATCCTCCTAAGCTGAATTTCAATAGTATATACAGTCTGAATTTTAACAAAGATATTGGTAAAAGTCAAAATTAATATATAAAATCATATAGAAGATATCTAAATTAATATATACAAATTAACATAATTATGATATAATCCGATGAAGAAACCCGTAAACATAGTTAAACTAATAATTTAAGCAACTTAAAGAAGGAGGAGTTTCAATGAAGCGGAGTAGAGAAAAAATTATAGAAAGACTGAAGAAAATCGCACTAATTACAATATTTCTTGCGAGCTTAATAGGAATCATATGGTGTATAAGATATGATTCGAGCGACTATCTAAGCAGAGATGATAAGGCGGAGGAGTTTTGCTTAAAAATCAAAAAAGCAGGACATCTTTTGCCACCTGATGATAATATAAAAGCGTATTCAGTAAAAACTATACGCGATGGTGCGATGCTTCTTACTCTTACAGACATGGATGGAGTAAAATCCGTTTGTGAGATGACTAACTACTTCGAAATCTTGGAGATAAATCCGGCTGGAGTAACTCCAAGGACAATGCTTATATTTATGACGGCATGCTGTATAATCAGTGCAGTTATATTTATAAGTATAATATGCAATGATAGAAAAGCGGAAAGGACATAGTTCCTACCGCTTTTTTATTGTATAGGAAAAATCGAAGATTTTTACGTATACAACAAGGTTAAGTTACCTATGGCCGTGCGATTGTGAAGCAATCTGTACATGTGGCGAAGCCACTTTTCTTATTGTATAGGAAAAATCGAAGATTTTTACGTATACAACAAGGTTAAGTTACCTATGGCCGTGCGATTGTGAAGCAATCTGTACATGTGGCGAAGCCACTTTTCTTATTGTATAGGAAAAATCGAAGATTTTTACGTATACAACAAGGTTAAGTTACCTATGGCCGTGCGATTGTGAAGCA
>CALXPV010000079.1 GCA_944390295.1 uncultured Clostridia bacterium
CTATTTTGTTCCAAAAATTCTATCTCCCGCATCTCCTAATCCAGGAACTATATATCCTTTTTCATTTAGTTTTTCGTCAACTCCTGCAGTATATAATTCTACATCAGGGAATTCTTTATTTAATCTTTCTATACCCTCTGGTGCAGATAATATTGATAAAAACTTAATTTTCTTTACTCCATCTTCTTTTAAGCATTTTATTGTATCTGCAGCAGAACCACCTGTTGCAAGCATTGGATCTAAAATTAAGACTTCTCTATTACTAATATCTTTTGGCATTTTATAATAATATTTTACTGGTTCTAATGTTTCTTCATTTCTGTATAATCCAATATGTCCTATTTTAGCATTTGGAATTACTTGTAATAATCCGTCTAACATTCCTGTACCAGCTCTTAAAATAGGTACAAATGCATATTTATCTTCTTTTAAAACTTTAGCTTTTGTTTTGCATAAAGGTGTTTCTATTTCTACTTCTTCTAATTGTGCATCTTTCATTGCTTCATAACATAAGAAAATTGCAATTTCTGTTATTATTTCTCTAAACTCTTTTGTTCCGGTATTTTTATTTCTTATAATTGATAATTTATGTTCTATTATCGGATTATCTAATACATTTATATTCATTTTTTTTACCTCTATTTTCTTATCTGGTATATTTTCTGATACAACTGCCACATTTTCTTTTTTGTTTTCATCTTTTGTTTCGTTTTCTTCTTTTTTATTTTCTTCTTTATCTTGTTTTTCTTCTGTAATTTTAACTTTTTCATTTGGTAATAATAAGTTTAATAAAATTCCTACAATTGCTGCTAAGCTCATTCCAGAAATTGTTACAGATAAATCTCCAGATACTATTGATATAGCAGCTCCTCCTAATCCTAAAACAAGCATTGTTGACGCTACAACTATATTTTTTGGTTTTCCAAAATCTATTTGATTTTCTATTAGTACTTTAAGACCATTTACAGATATAAATCCATAAAGCAATAATGAAACTCCACCTAAAACTGCATTTGGTATTGTTGAAATTAATGCAGTAAATTTGCCAAGAAATCCTAAACATATAGCAAATATAGCTGCTAATCCTATTACCCAAACAGATGCAACTTTAGTCATTCCCACTACTGATGTGTTTTCTCCATATGTTGTATTAGCTGGTCCTCCTAACATTCCTGCTACAAAAGTTGCAATACCGTCTCCAAGTAATGTTCTATCTAGTCCTGGTTTTTTTAGTAAATCTTTTCCTATTATAGAACTTAACGCTGTATGATCTCCAATATGTTCTGCCATCGTAACCAATGCTATTGGAGCTATTGTAAGAAGTGCTGAAAAACTTGGTGTGTAATTTACAAATGGTAATATAAAGTTTGGCATACTAAAGAATGCAGCTTCTGCTACTGGTGTAAAATCTACTAATCCAAAACATATAGAAGCAATATACCCTATTACTATACCTACTAAGAAAGGAACTATCTTCAAAAATCCTTTTCCCCTAACCATTACTATTGCTGTTGTTAAAAATGTAATAAGTGCTACTATTACACCTCTCCATTCAACTTGTGTATCTGTACCTAATCCAATTTGTGATATTGCATTAGGCGCTAGTCCTAATCCGATTATCATAATCATTGGACCAATAACAACATGTGGTAATAATTTATGTATCCAATCTTTTCCTATAAAATGAATAATTGTAGCAAATATTACATAAATAAGACCTACTACCATTATTCCTGTCATTGCTCCAGAAATTCCACCTTTTAGATATGCCGCAGCCAGTGGTGCAATAAAAGCAAATGAACTACCCAAATAAACTGGCGATTTCCCTTTTGTACATAATATATAAATTAATGTTCCAATTCCTGAAGTTACTAATGCTACAGGTATTGTAAGAACTTCTGTTCCTGCAGAACTATTTACTAATATTGGCACCAATATTGTTGCACCAAACATTGCAAATACGTGTTGAATTGCAAGAACAATCCATTTACCAACTGTTGGTTTTTCGTTTACATCAAGCAGTAATTTTGTTTCTTCCATTTGAAGATACCCCCTCTTTCTTTATTTATATAATCTTTGTATATTGTTTCTTGCAATATACAAAAAAAATACTAATCCATAAAAGAATTAGTACGAAAATGATAAATATTTAATTGGTTGCAAAAAAAAGCAAATATTGCTTTTAGTCTTTTTTCTGTATTTAATTTTGCTATTTTTACAAATTTTTGCATTTTTTCACACCCTTTTCTATACTATATATCAAGAAATAAAAAAATACAATACCTAATTTAAAATTTTATTTTAGTCACTAACTCAAAAATGCCCATTTCTAAATCACATAGAAATGAGCATTTTTGTAATATAGTTATATATTAACTATGGTAAAAATTTTTTAGTGGAGGCTGTACCTCCACTAGACATGATTAACTAGCAAGGTACATTTTAAAATGTATGCTAGTATATATTTTAGCATACATTTCTTGATATTATAAATCATATATGTTTTGTTATTTCTTATTTTTGGGCCAATAATCCTATTTAGTACTATTATAAAAATAAAAGCCACCCATAATATTAACAGAGTCAAAGTCATTGCCTTTTAAGATTCTAGTTGCAATATAGCTTCTAAGACCTGTATGACAATATACATATATCTTCTTATCTGTTGGTAATTTATTTAAATTTTCTCTTAGCTCGTCTACTGGAATATGCATAGCATTTTCTATATGTCCATATTTATATTCCTCTTCTGTTCTAACATCTAAAATAAATGCCTCTTCTATTTTTAATACTTCTTCCCATGTTATAGTTTCTACCATTTTATCTAATTCATTTTGCATTGCATTACCAAGTAAATTTATTGGACTTTTAGCAGATGAGAATGGTGGAGCATATGATAACTCAAAATCTGCTAAATCATCTGCTGTCATTTTATGCTTAATTGCAACTGCTAAAATATCAGTTAGTTTATCTACTCCTTCTTTTCCCCATACTTGAGCTCCTAAAATTTTACCAGTATTGTTTTCATATAACACTTTTATAGTTGTTTGTGTTGCACCTGGATAATATGTTGCATGTGAATATGGTGAGATAATCATTGTTTTATAGTCTATATTATTTTGTTTTGCCACATTTTCATTTAAACCTACTATTCCTAAATTATTTTCAGATATTTTTAAAATACTACTTCCTATTGTTCCTTCATATTTTCCTGCTTTATTGTAAATATTATTAGCCACAACTCTTGCTTGCTTATTTGCCGGTCCTGCTAATGGTATATATGTTGGTGTATTTATTATTGGATTATTAGCTTGAATACTATCTCCCAAAGCATAAATATTTTCGTCACTTGTCTTCATAAACTTATTTACAATTATATTTCCTTTTTCTGATACGTTAAGACCTGCATCTTTGGCAAGATTGCTCTCTGGTCTAACTCCTATACATAGAATAATATAATCTACATTAATTGTTCCTTTTTCTAATTTGATTTCAAATCTATCATTGTTTTTATTTATTTGTTGTACACCATTTTTTAATATTGTATTAATATTATTTTTTAGTAAAACTTTTTGTACAAATTTTGACATATCTTTATCCAGTGGAGCTATTAGATGTTCAGCTTTTTCTATAATTGTTATATTGGTATCTTTGTTTTGATTTCTTATATTTTCTGCCATCTCAATACCAATATAACCTCCACCAATAATTGCAACATCATTTATATTATTATTTTCTAAATAATCTCTAATCTTTATGGCATCATTTACTGTTCTTAAAGTTTGTATTTTTTCATCTTTAAGTTCTTTAAATGGATTAATAGGTTCTGCTCCTGGAGATAAAACTAATTTATCATAATTTTCTTCATATATAGTTCCATCTTTTTTCCTTATTTGTATTTTTCTGTCCTGGCTTAAAACTTTAATTACTTCTTCATTTAAACGAACATCAATATTAAATCTATCTTTAAAAGATTTAGGAGTTTGTAATAATAACTTTTCTTTTGTTTTTATTACATTACCTACATAATATGGCAAGCCACAATTCGCAAAAGAAACATAATCTCCTCTGTCAAATATTATTATTTCGCTTTTTTCATCTAGCCTTCTTAACCTGGTGGCTGTTGTTGCACCACCTGCAACTCCCCCAACAATTAATATTTTCATTTACTACCTCCAACTTTTATCTTTTCATTTATTTTTCTATAAATCGGAATCATATGAGGCTCACTTACCATTTTTTCTATATCTTCTATATTAATCCATTTTACTGCTTTATTTTCGTCTTCTTTAATTTGTAGTTCTTCGTTTTCATCAGCTTCAATTAAATAGGTACAATTTAAATGTAAATGAGTTGGTACAAATTTTCCTCTTTTTATATGGCTTACTACTGGTAAGACTTCTAGACTTACCATACTATCATCTAATAATTTAAAATTCTTTAGACTTGTTTCTTCTGTAAGTTCTTTTATTGCAACATGTCTTAAATCTTCATCTCCATCTGCATGTCCACCAGTCCAACACCATGAATCATATATGTTATGATATACCATTAAAACTTTAGTTTTATCTTTATTTACTGTCCAGCTAGATGCAGAAAAATGGCAAGTTTTATTCTCTCTAGTTAAAACATCTTCAAATAAGTTAATATAATATAGCATCATTTCTTTATCTACTACTTCTTGTTCATTATATGGTACATATTTTTCTATTTCTTCTTTTAGCCCCACTTTAATCCTCCTATTTTAATAAATCTAATATTTCTTCTTTTCCAATTAAACCTACACTTCTTTTTATCTCTTGTCCATTATTAAATACAACTAATGTTGGTATTGACATTACATTATATTTAATAGCTAGATATTGTTCTTCATCTATATTTAATTTTACGAATTTTGCACCTTCATATTCTTTGGCTACTTCATCAATTATTGGTGATAGCATTTTACATGGTCCACACCAATCTGCATAAAAGTCAACTAAAACTTTTTTGTCTGATTGTAAAACTTCTTTTTCAAAACTATCATTATTTACTTTTAAAATTTCCATATTTACCTCCTTTATATTTTAAAAACTATATAAAACATACTACATTATTTTTTTGTTGTAAATACCCCCTTTTTAGATTAGAA
>CALXPV010000080.1 GCA_944390295.1 uncultured Clostridia bacterium
GATGTTTGGAGAAATCTAAAAGATCCGGATATTTATACTGTTGTTCAAACAGCTCCTGCTGTAAGAGTTGCTTTAGGCGAAGAATTTGATATGCCTATTGGAACAAATGTAACAGGTAAAATGGTTTCTGCTTTAAAAAGTTTAGGTTTTGATAGAGTTTTTGATACAAATACAGGTGCTGATTTAACAATAATGGAAGAAGCAAATGAATTTGTTGAGCGTTTTTCTAAACAAGAATGTCTACCAATGATTACATCTTGTAGTCCAGGTTGGGTAAGATTTGCTGAAAAGAATTATCCTGATTTATTAGGACATTTATCAAGCTGTAAATCTCCACATCAAATGTTTGGAGCAATGGTTAAATCATATTATGCTAAAAAATATAATATTGATCCAAAGAAAATATGTATGGTTTCAGTAATGCCTTGTATTGCTAAAAAATATGAGTGTCAAAGAGAAGAGATGGAAGTAGACGGTCTTCGTGATGTAGATTATGTAATTACAACAAGAGAATTATCTAGAATGATAAAACAAGCAAATATTGAATTTACACAATTACAAGATGATGTATTTGATGAGCCAATGGGAGAAGCTACAGGTGCAGGAGCAATCTTTGGAACAACAGGTGGTGTTATGGAAGCAGCTTTAAGAACTGCAGCAGATACATTAGAAGGAAAAGATTTACCACAATTTGAATATACAGCAGTAAGAGGTGGTAAAGGTAGAAAAGAAGCAACTGTGGAAATTGCAGGAAAGAAAATAAAAGCTGTTGTAGTAAGTGGTTTAAGTAATGCAAGAAAAGTAATGGATGAAATAAGAGAAGGAAAAGCAGATTATCAATTTGTAGAAATAATGGCTTGCCCAGGAGGATGTGTAATGGGTGGAGGTCAACCTATAAAGAGTTCTAAGATAAGAAGTGAAGTTGATGTTAGAAAATTAAGAGCAGATGCTTTATATACTATAGATGAAAAGAGTGTAATAAGAAAATCACATGAAAGTCCAGTTATGAAGCAAATGTATGCAGAATTCTTACAAAAACCAGGAAGTGAAATAGCACATAAATATTTACATACACATTATTCAGCAAAAAAGATGTATGATATTTAGAAATTTTCGAACCGTTCTTTAGGATTGGAGGACGGTTCTTTAAAACCATATTTGGAAAATAAAAGGAGTAACTAATGAAAAATAAATTAATAAGTATTATATTAATAATTTTAGCTATCATAGGAATAGGAATAACTACATTTGCTTTTGTTTCACCAGGATATCAATATCAATTAAAAATGAATGAATATAGTAATAATATAAAAATAATAATAGCTGTTTTAATAGTTTTAATAATACTTATGATAGTAACAAATATTATTTTCAAAAAGAAGAACGTTAAAAAAGGAAAATTATATTATTCTATTTTTGTAGTTGAAATTATTGCAATTATTATATGTTCTGCTTTAGGAGCTAGTAACTTAGTAGGATATATGGAACAAAAGAATATTTATGATAACACAATGGAAAAATATTACGATGAAAATAATGGTCCAATTTTTTAATTATATAATGGGAGAATATAAATTATGAATACTGAATATGAAATTAGAGTATTAGAAATTGATAAAGAGAAGCTAATAAAAAAACTAGAAGAACTTGGTGCAGAATTTAAAGGAGATAATGAACAAAAAAGATATGTATATGATACTATTCCAAAAGAAGATGGTAAATGGATTAGATTAAGAACTAATGGAAAAAAGACCACTCTTACATATAAAAATCTTGTAAAAACTACAATAGATGGTACCAAAGAATTAGAAATAGAGGTTTCTGACTTTGAAAAAACAAATGAGTTATTAGAAAATATGGGAATTAAAAGTAAAGGATATCAAGAAAATAAAAGAACACAATGTGTTTTAAATGGAGTAGAAATTGATATAGATTCTTGGCCAATGATTCCTACTTATGTAGAAATAGAAGGAAAAAACGAAGAAGAAGTAATGAAAACATTAGATTTACTTGAACTTCCAAAAGATAATGTTACCGCTTTAGATGTTGAAAGTGTATATAAAAAATATGGTATTGATTTGAAGGATATTAAAGTATTAAAATTTTAAAAAATTAAAAGGGGAGAAAAACATTGTCAAAATTCAATATGAAGAAGAAATGCCAAATCCATTAGCAGAAGGTGAGCAAGAATTATGGAGTGCTAAACCAAAAAAAGCTGCTTTTATAATTAATAATATAGTAAGAATGATGCCCGTTGCGCTTATTTGGTTATTATTTGATTCTTTTATAATATATGTTTTTATAAGTAGTGGAGCAATAAAGGAAATGGTACTTCCTATTATAATATTTTTTGCATTTCATTTATTGCCTGTATGGATATGGCTAGGAAATATTATAACTGCAAGTAAAAAATGGAAAAATACAAAATATTATGTAACAGATAGAAGAATAATTATTCAAACAGGAATTATTGGAGCAAGCTATGATACTATTTATTACAAGGATATAAAAAATGTAAGTTTAAAAATAGGAGTAATAGATAAGCTTTTAAAAGTAGGAGATATATACATTGATACTGGAAATACAACATTTACTAATAGTGGTACTAAGAAATTATTTATGACTCTATTAGATATAGAGAAACCTTATACAAGATTACAAAAAATAGTTCTAGATATTCAATCAGATATAGAATTTCCTAATGCTTATAGACCAAGTGAGAATCCAGGATATAAAACAAAGTATAAAGGATAAATCAATAGTGATATTATAGATAAAGAAAAAACACTTCAAAATTGAAGTGTTTTTTGCCATTTATAGGAGATAAAATAAAATATTTTGATGATGGATTAATAACATACTTTGCATGCTTCTCTACCTTCTGCTAAAGCTTCTTTTAATGTTATTTTATGACCTTTTCCTTTTAAAGTAGGACAAGTTTGTTTGTGGTATTTATGCCCAGTATTTCCAACCCATACATATCCTGAAGAAGAGGTGTTTTTATTACTACTAGAAGTTTTTGTGCTAGAAGAGGTAGATTTACTTGTTGATGAACTACTAGAAGATGTTTTCTTGCTAGAAGTGCTATTGTTCTTTTCTTTAGTAGAAGATGCAGTAGATTTTTTTGTATTATTTTTCGTACTTGTACTAGATGTATTTGAAGCATTTGTATTAGAGTTAGTATCAGTATTAGTATTTGAAGTGTTAGAAGTATTTTCATCAGTAGTATTATTATCAATAATATTTACATCAATTTCATTTTCAAATGTTGGTATTGAACTTACAATATTAGTAGTGTTTTCGGTAATAGTATTTTGTGTTGTATTAGCATTGATTATATTATTACTTGCAATATTATTTGATGTTTGTGTTTGTGGTGCAGGTGAAATAGCACAAGCAATAAAGAATAAAATAATACATATAACTACTAATAATTTTCCATTAATAGCATTTGTTAATTTTTTCCAACAACTTGGAAATACTATTATTGCAGTAAGTAAAAATATAAATGATGCAACACTTGGAAATGATGCTAGTGTAAATAAAAATAATAAAATTGTAAAAATATATTTTATAATATCACTTTTTGGTGTTTTATTTTCCATTTTAAATTCCTCCATATCATCTGTCAGATAATAACACTTAAAATATAGAAAGTCAAATTTTTAGACAAAAAAAGACAAGCCCTTTTCTCTTTCGAAAAAAGGCTAATAGAAATGAGTAGGAAAATTCTCCTACTTAGGTAGAAGTGAATTTTAGAAATGAGAATAACCTAAATGATGTCTAAGTATTCTTCAGTAATAGGTTCCGGATCTGTTACGAGCAGAATGCCAACAAACAATACAATGATTGTTGCAAGGATACCTACTACTGAAAAAAACACTTTAAATGCTTTTCCCATTCTTATTCCTCCTTATTTAATTAATTTATACGCATTATAACATAATAGATAATAATAAGCAAAATTAAAAGAAAAGTGGATTTCCAAATAAATATATATGATGTTTTTACAATTGAATGTAACGAAAAAATGCAATAAAAAAGACAAGCCCTTTTCTCTTTTGAAAAAAGGGCTAATAGATGTGAGCAACAAGTATTGTTGCTGTTAGAATTGAGATAAAAGTGAGATTAGAAATGAAAAAACTACGGAACCATTTCTACAAGTTCACCATTCTGACACTCATAATAATGACCATTGTCAATATACGGAGCCATTATGGTGTAACTAGTAGCTTCTCTTCCACCGCCTTCCTGAATCAGAGTTAAATGATATACTGTCTGAGTTTCCTCAGAGTATACCAAATTTTCGTGACCAGGAACGGGAAGAAAACCAGGGATACTTTCAGGACTTATTTCTTTAAAGTCATCCATACTAGCATATTCCTGATTTGTTTCTGTGTCTTCTTCTACAGTGGTTTCGTTACTTGGCACATAATAATTTTTTACAAATATAATTGTTCCTATAACAATAATAAGAACAATAGCAATTATGCAAAGTGCAATTATTATTGGCCGGTCATCGTCTTTTTCTTCTCTTCTCATACTTTTTTCTCCTCCTTATTTAAACATTAACGAGTACAAAATATATTATACTATAATTTACATAAAAAAACAAATTTGCATTTTTCGCATT
>CALXPV010000081.1 GCA_944390295.1 uncultured Clostridia bacterium
TTATATATTTAGTGCTTTTGTTTTTCTATATTTATTTTAAATCTTTTATTTTTTCCCCAGAATATTTAACTCATATGGTATAGCAAAAAAAGAAGCTTCTTTATAAGCTTCTTTAAAAATACTAATTTACATTTCTACTTTTACATTTGCACCTTGAACAGCTCTATCTTCTAATTCAAATAACTCTCCTTCTTTAAATCCAAATATATTGGCAATAATGTTAGAAGGAAATACACTTAATTTTGTATTATATTTAGTTGTATCTGTATTATATATTCTTCTTGCAGCTTGTAGTTCGCTTTCTACTTTTGATAAGCTTTTTTGTAATTGTAAAAATTGTTCACTTGCTTTTAAATCTGGATAATTTTCTACTACAAGCATTAAATTATTATATTCATCATTTAATTTATTTAAAGATTCTTTATCTTTATTTTGGTTATATGATGTTCTATATTCTGTTATCTTACTTAATATATCTTTTTCATAGTTTGCATATCCTTTTGTAACTTCTACTAAATTTGGAATTAAATCAAATCTTTTTTGTAGATATACATCAATAACACTGTATGAATTATTCATTTGTTTTTTTAATTTAACCATCATATTATATTCAACTATTACAAATAAAACTAATATTACTAATATAACTACTAAAATTGTCATCTTTCTCCCCCCACATTTTTTATTTTATTCTAATTTTTAGTATAAACTTTTTTTTACGAATTGTCAAAATATTTTATTTTAACTAGAATGGTTTATTAAGTTATGATAAAATACAACTATCATAAACATTATACATAGGAGGAAAAAATGATTTCACGTGATATGAATCCAGAATATCTAAACTCATTTTTAGATTATTTAGTTACTATTTTAAATAAGTCACCAAATACAGTAAAAGAATATAATTATGATTTAGCAATGTTTTTAAAATTTATTGTATATCATTTTAAGCTATCACCCGCTAAAGATTTTAAAGATATTGTAATTAAAGATTTACCTATAGATGTTATAAAAAGAATTGAATTAAATGATATTCATGCTTTCTTAGCATATCTTACTAATACATATCATAGCAAAGCTGCGACAAGAGCACGTAAAGCAAGTAGTATTAGAGTGTTTTTTAATTATTTATCTCAGAAAACTAATTTAATAGAAAAAAATCCTGCACAAAATTTAGAAACACCAAAATTAGAAAAACGTATGCCTAAATATTTAAGCTTAGATGATAGTAAAAAACTATTAACTGTAACAAGTGATGAAGAAAGAAATAAAGAACGTGATTTTGCAATTATTACCTTGTTTTTAAATTGTGGTTTGCGTCTTTCTGAATTAATTGGAATTAATATTAACGATATATCTTTTGATGATGCAAGAATGACAGTAATTGGTAAAGGAAATAAAGAAAGAACTATTTATTTAAATAAAGCTTGTTTAAAAGCTATAAATGATTATTTAGCAGTAAGGCCCAAAATTGGTGTAAAACCAGATTCTGTAAAAGCTTTGTTTTTAAGTGAACGAAAAGAACGTATTAGTAAAAGAACTGTACAATATGTTGTAGACAAAGAATTAAGACGTGCTGGACTAGATACAAAAAAATATTCTACACATAAATTAAGACATACCGCTGCTACTCTTATGTATCAGTATGGAAATGTTGATATAAGAGCTTTACAAGAACTTTTAGGGCACGAAAGTATTTCTACAACAGAAATATATACTCATGTTGCTAACGAACAAGTTAGAAATGCTGTTGATGTAAACCCATTATCAGACTATTCATCAGATAAAAAATAAGAAAATTGGCTTCGCCACATGTGCCGATTGCTTCGCAATTGTGCTAATATATGTAAGAAAAGTGGCTTCGCCACATGTGCAGATTGCTTTGCAATCGCACGAATATAGGTAACTTAACCTTGTTATATACGTAAAAATCTGTCGATTTTTCCTATATAATAAAAAAGTGGACACTAAAAATGTCCACTTTTTTCTTTATCCTATTATTGGCTGAATTTGTTTCTTTTCCAAAGCTTCTTTTATTGTTGGAATTAAATAATCAAATTTAAATACTAATGAAGTTGGTTTGGTTAGTGGATTATCTTGCGTAAATGGTACAAAATAATAATTTTTTCTATTTAATAATTTTCCTATATTTTCTGCTGAACCAGAAAGACCATCATTTGTTGAAATACCTATTACCAGAGGTCTTTGATTTCGTAAATGAGATTTAATTGCCATTACTGCAGGAGTATCAATTATTGCATTTGCAAGTTTGGCAATAGTGTTTCCAGAACATGGAGCAACTACCATAATATCAGTTAATCCTTTTGGACCAATTGGCTCTGCTCCTTGTATTGTATGAATAATTTTGTTTTCTGTAATACCTTCAATCTCTTCTATAAATTCTTTTGCTTTTCCGAATTTAGTGTCTAAATTATAGCTGTTATATGACATAATCGGAATAATATTTGCGCCAAGATCCTTAAGCTCTTTAATTTTAGGTATTACTTTTTTAAATGTACAAAATGATCCTGTCATCGTAAATCCAATATTTATATTTTCTAATTCCATACCTTTCCCCCTTTCATACTATCTTTATATATAATATGAAATTATGTTAATTATGGTATTTTAAATTAATTAAAAGTGTAAATACAAAAAACTAAAGCAGTTGAAACTCAACTGCTTTTGACAACTGCTTCAAAGTCCATTGAAAGGGATTTCCTTATTCATAAAGTATTTGGCTAGTTGAAATAATAATCCCTGATATGGCCGCCATTCTGCAACTATTTCTCTGAATGTGTATCCAGTTATACACGAATGTTTTGCTTGTGGAATCAATGCTCTTCCGCCATAAGGTCTTTCGCTATCACCTAACTGACAGCCAGACTCGCCAAGAAGAATACATTGGGATGATGTAGGAGTGTCAATATCAACTATTGATTGATTAACATTCCGTACTTTTAATACCAAGGAATTATCATAGCCTGATAATTCCTTTTCTATTCCTACAATTGACGTGTATCCTTTCAGTAAATGCATTGTTAAGTTTTCGAAAGATATTTCTTTAAAATCTCTTGTCGAATAATAGCATCCGGAATTTTTACAACAAATACCTCCACATTTTTTACATATGGAATGGTCGATTGCATTGTATTTATTTAGCTCCCCCTGCTCTTTTCTGATAAACGAAACAATCTCGGATAAAAATTGCAAGACTGGAGTTCCCCAAATGCTAATATAAGTCATCAATTGACTAAAATCCTCATCCACATTATTGAACTGAATCTCATCCACATTATTATAAAACTGAATTCGTGGTTTATCTTTTTCGAACTCGACCGGTAGCCATAATGTATATCTACCAATATTAACACCCAAAAAACTTAGTTCCTTCCGGATGTACATATCATATACTTTGTTAAAAGTTACCTCAAATGGTTCAATAAATTTCGCCATATACTTTTATCCTCCTAAAATTATATTACACCTTTAAAAACAATATCTTTGTCATAATAAAAATTATATAATTGTTTAAGTATATCTTGATATGGTTTCCAGTCATTAGCACATTGGCGAAAACTATAACCGATGCCACATCCTTGACTTGGTGTTGGCTGTAATGCCTTTCCACCATATGGTCTGTCTTCTTTATCAAAGAAACAACCACTAGGTTCAAGAAGTATACATGGACTTGCAATGTTTCCATGTAAATCACAGATATCTGCATCTACATTTCGCACTTTTAAAACAAGTATTCCATCATCCAGACCAGTTTGTTCTTCTGACAAAGGAACAATTGATATAAAACCTTTATCAATTACCTTTTTTAAATATTCAAAAGAACATGGTTGTTTAAAATCTTTTGGAGAAAAAAAGCAACCACTTTGTTTACAGCATCTTCCTTGGCACATTTTGCATAATTTAGAATCATAAGTGAATTCACTTCCACTCTTAATTCTTTCTTCTGCATGAATATGTGCTATTGTAGCTTCAACAATATGTTGAAATGGATCCCAAGCAATTACTGCTTGGAAATAATCATATCCGGTCTTACAGTCTTCACCATAATCTCCTTCCGGACATTTTCGTGGTATTAACAGTTTTCCACCTCTCGGTCTGTGATAATAGTCCTTTATTTCACACCCATCTTCTTTTAGATAAATACATTGAGAATTACCAATAAAAATATTCTCTTGTATTTGAGGAGTGCTAATTTGAGCAGGTTTAATAACCCAACCACAAATCTCTCCATCAGAAACATATGAGAACATTATTTTTCCCTTATAATAAAGGTCTAAAAAATTGCTTACTCCAATGTCTTCAAAATCTTCCGGTCCGTATATACAACTTGATGATCTACAGCACCGTCCCCCACACTCTTTACAAAGTAATTTGTTTTCAGTTTTCATAATTTACTTTACTCCCTTCATTTTTTAGAGCTAAATTAACAGTTAATCTTTTATATTATACCACTTTTTAGGAATTATGTAAATAAAAAACAACTTTGAACTGTATTTAATTTATGATAAAATCACCTTAAAAGTTTAGAAACGAATATTTCACCCTAGATGTATAAAAATAGAAAAT
>CALXPV010000082.1 GCA_944390295.1 uncultured Clostridia bacterium
GGTTTACTACCATTTGGTTTTTTTACAAATTTGACTGGGCAATAATCAACTGGAACATTAGTAGAAAGCTTTGCTTTACTATAATATGCAGCAAGTTTTGCACATTTTTCTAATGTATCTATAGGCATATTTTGCTTAGGATGTCTTAAAATAACATGACTTCCGTGAATATCTTTTGTATGAAACCATATATCATCTTTATCTGCAATTTTTGTAGTTAAATAATCATTTTGTTTATTGTTCTTTCCAACTAAAACAGTATAGCCGTCTACTGTAAATTCTCTAGGGGTAGATTTACTATCAGACTTTTTATTATTTTTGTTTTTCCCAGTTTGAATGTAATCTTTAAAGATTACCGAATCAGAAAGTTCATTAAAAATTTCATCAACTTCTTCTAAGCTTTTAGCAGAATCTAATTCATAAATAATACTTTCTATATATTCTAATTCTTGCTCTGTTTCTTTTTTTTGAAGTGTAACAACTTCTAAAGCATTTTTTAATTTATTATATTTTTTAAAATATTTTTTTGCATTTTCAGAAATAGAAATACTTGTATTTATAGGAATTTCTATAGGATTAAAATTATCATAATAGTTTTCTAATGTAATTTTATCTGAATTAACATCAGTAAGTCTATATAAATTTGCAGTTATTAATTCACCATATAATTTATATAAATCTTTATTAGCACATTCTTTTAGTTTACTATTAATATTTTCTAATCTATAAGAATATTTTTTTAACACTTGCGAAATTAGCTTTAATAAATTATTCCTATAAGAAGAAAAATTATCTAAGCTTTCTTTATTATAATAAAAATCGTCTATAAAAAAGTTTATTTCTAAGTCTTCTGATTTTTGAACACAATCTATTACATAATCACTTTTTCCTTTTTCATTTGTATAAGATATTGTAGAAATACTATTTGTATCTAAATTATTAAGAATATTGCATAAATAATTAAATAAAACATCAATATCTTCTTTAGAAAAATTTTGATTATCAATATTTAGTTTTTTTAGAATATTTTTTATAAATGGGTTACTAAAACCAGTAAATTTATTAGTAAAAAATTTAGATAAACTAGTATTAGCTTCTGTAATTAAATTATATAAATTTTCAGAATATGTTATTTCATAAAAATTTGTTTTTGTATTAGTTGGATAAATATATTCATGTGCAGGCATAATATCTCTGTAAGAATGTGATGTTATATCCAAGTGTCTTAAACTATCTATTATAAAAAATTTATCGTTTAATAAAATTATATTACTATGTTTTCCCATTAATTCTATTATTAAATATTTTGTTGTTAAATCATTTAATTCATTATATCCTTCTAGTTTTATAGTAATAATTCTTTCTAAATCAGGTGCAGAATAAAACTCCTTAATTTTATATCCCATTAAATGCTTTCTAAGTAGCATACAAAAATTAGGTGCAGTTAAAGGATTTGCTTTTAAGTTAGTAGTTAAATGTAATCTGTATAAATTAGAATCAATACAAATGTTTAAAGCATAATTCTTTCCGCCAGAGTATATTCCTAATAAGATTTCATTTTTATTTGGTTCAAAGATTTTGTTGATTTTTCCATCAAGCAAAACTTTTTGTAATTCATATGAAATTGCTTTTGTTATAATACCGTCAAATGCCATAAAACCTCCATCTTAAGCTGTCGCTATTTTGAATATTTTAATATTTTATAATTCCTTGATATTATAATACAAAGCCAGGGATAACGCAATAAATTAAAATTATAAAATAACCCGTAAAAGTATTGACATTATGCAATTTGTTGACTTATAATTGGGCTCAGAGATACTAACAGGGGGTTACAATACACTTATGAAATATAGCAATATGTTTTATCCTTTTGATACAAAATATGAATTATTGCAGGATGAAGAATTAATCACAAAAATAAAAGACGGAGATAAAAACGCTTTAAATTACCTAATGGAAAAATACAAAGAGCTTGTAAATATGAAAGTAAGCAAATACTATATAGTTGGAGCTGAAAAAGAAGATATATTTCAAGAAGGAATGATTGGGTTATATAAAGCGATAAAAAGCTACTCTGAAGATAAAAACACATCATTCAAATCATTTGCAAATATGTGTATAGAGCGTCAGCTAATAACTGCAATAAAAACTTCTAATAGACAAAAACATATGCCACTTAATTCATACTTATCTTTAAATACATCAGCCTATGATGATGAAGATAATACAGAATTGTTAGATGTATTTAATAACAATGCTGTAGAAGACCCTTTAGATACAATAACTAAAAAAGAATACTATAAAACAGTAGAAAATGTAATAGATAAATCTTTAAGTAATTTTGAAAAGCAAGTATTAGCTAGATTTATGAAAGGTGAAAGCTATATAGATATAGCAAATAAATTAGACGCACCAGTAAAATCTATAGATAATGCAATACAAAGAATTCGTAAAAAAGCAATAAAAAATATATTAAAAGAAGATGAATAATATTAGAACTATTTGCATATGCAAATAGTTCCAAATGCTTCTATAGCTCAGTAGGTAGAGCACTTCCATGGTAAGGAAGGGGTCGCCAGTTCGATTCTGGCTGGAAGCTCCAAAATATATTTAATATATATAATAAGTGTTAATTTTAACAAGGTATACTTTTAAAGAAACTTTTATTATTTTAAGCTTTATATAATATTGAAAAACAATTTAATATAATTTAGAAGATTTATTAAAGTTATTTTAAAGTAAAAGTTTAATCAATGATTGCTGAGAGAAAAGCAAACAAAAATGTATTTTTTTATAAAAAACACAATTATGATAAAGTCTCAATGTACTAAAAAATTAAAAAAGAGGAAGAACCATGAAGAAACAATATATACTAATAATAATCTTATTTCTAATATTATTAGTTGTAGGAATAATTATAATTGATAATAAAAAAAATAATATTATTTATACAAATGATGTTATTGGATTAGACCAAAACAATATTACAACTAATAATATAGTTAATAATATAAAATATGTTGAAATAAAAGTAGAAGATAAGCAGAAATCAGAAGAGTTAACGTACACTAAATCTGTAAGAATAAATGATTCAAAAATAATAGAGAATTTAAAAAAAGTTATAAATAGTGGAACGGAGCAGGTAAAAGAAAATACTGAATGGCCAGATATTTCTCCATTTATTACGTTATTTGCAGAAAATGGTGAAGAATATGAAATTTCAACATATGATAGTGATACTGATAATGAAATATTAATTAGTAAGTATACTAATTCAGATTCAGAAAATTTTGATTGGAAAAAAATATATTCAGTAAAAGAACCATTAGGAGAATATATAACAAAGTTATATAATGAATATAAGGATACTAGTTTAATAGAAGATGCAAAAGAAAATTTTCAAATAAAATTAGAAAAATATTTACATTTATATGCACTAAGAGAAGCAGGATATCCACTATTATATTGTAAGGATGATACAGAAACTTATGGATTACAATTATATGATAGTTATGAAGAAATGGAAAAAGATATTATTGAATCTAATGAAAATATAGAAATTGACAATCAAAAAGAACTTTTATACAAGACTAGCATACCTTTTTCAGAATATCAAAAAGAAATGTTAAAGTATGTTTCAAATGCATTGTTTGAAGATCAATTTACTACATATCAAAAAGATATTAATGGAATGTTATATGTGGTAAATAATGCTGGAGAAAGTGATACTTATGAAATAAAAACATTCAATCAAATTGGAAGAAACCAGTATGAAGCGACTTATAGTTATTATAAAGGAGAAGCAAAACCAATAAATGGTCAATTAGTAGTTTCTTTTGAAAGAAATAATTCTGGTGATTATGTTGTTAGTAAGTGTGAGTTTTAATTTTTTATAGATATATATATATTTAGAAAGGGGGAACCTTTTTTATTAAAGAAATTTTATTATGAAGAATAAATATTTAATAAGTATAATTGCAATTATTTTGGTTTGTTGTTTAATAGGTATTGCTATAAAACTTATAAATAATAAAACACAAAATGAAGAAGTCATACAATTTTTTGAGGAACAGGTGGGAGTGCAAGTTTTTGTAGATAATTCTTATGAAAATATAAACGAAATTCAAGAAAAATTACAAAATATCGAGTTTGTTAAAAATGTAAGATTAGTTTCTAAAGAAGAAACATTTGAGAAATTAAAGAATTTATTTAACAGTGATCTTTTTAATGATTATTCAAGTGATATTTTTAAAAATGAATTTACTATAACTTTTGATATAGATGATGTGAAAGATTTTGAAAAATTAAAAGATTTAGAAGATAATATAAAAAATTTGGAGGGAATTTATAGTATAGAGTCAGGATCACTTGACGAATTTATTAATGCATACGAAACAAAAGGCATTAAAGGGATAATAGAAATAAAAGATGAATATAAAAAAATAGAAGAACAATTAAAAAAATATAATAATATATAAAATTAAAAGTAGACTACTTATGTAGTCTACTTTTTTTGTATGTAAGAAAACCACGTGCTGTGCGCGTGGTTCAAAAAAAGCGATAGCATTGTATGAAAAACCTCC
>CALXPV010000083.1 GCA_944390295.1 uncultured Clostridia bacterium
GAAGAAGCGTCTATGATTGATAAAATGCATAAAGAAAAAATAAAACTTTCTGATGCTATATTAGTTGTTAATGTAGATGGATATATTGGAGACAGTACAAAAAGTGAAATTGAATTTGCTAAGTCATTAAATAAAGAAATCTTATATTATACAGATTTAATTAAATAGTATTTCGAAGGGAGTATTATTGTGACAAAAATAGTATTTATTAGACATGCAGAATCAGAATATAATAGAGATGGAATTTGGGCCGGAAGGGCAGACTGTAATTTGACTGAAAAAGGAATCGAAACAGCCAAAGAACTAGGAAAAAGTTTAAATAATAATTTTGATGTAATATATTGCTCTCCGTTAAAAAGAGCCAGACAAACATTAAGTGCAATATTCCCTGAGGCAGAACCAATTTATGATGAAAGAATAACTGAAATATCAATAGGTGAATGGGAAAATCAAAAAAAGGACTTATTTGATAGCCATTTAAAAGAGCTATTTAGAAAAGGTTTATATACACCTCCAGGAGCGGAATCACATCAAAATGTAGATAAACGAGTATGTAATTTTGTAGAAGAATTATTCGAAAAATACCATAATCAAAGAATATTAGTGGTAACACATAATGGAATAATGCGTTCTGTTAAAAGGAACTTTTGTGAACCCTCAAAAAATATAATGTCTACTAATTTAGGAATGGTTTCTTTAGATGATTCAAACTATGAATATTACATAAGCAAAAGAGATTTTGAAGAAAGATAATGGGAGAATAATGAAAAACTTTAATTTATTTGAAGTAGGATTGGAGAAAACATGGATTTTATAGAAAAATTAAATAATATTTATGAAACCCACAGTAATATAGAAATATATTTAGATATGGATGGAACTCTTGTAGAACTTCTATTTGATAAAAACGAAAGCTATACAAAAAAAGGGGTGTATTTAAATAAAAAACCAATTACACCAGTGATTAATAAAATAGAAGAAATAAAAAATAGATTTCCACTAATCAAATTTAAAATATTAAGTTGTTCTAAGTCTAATCAAATGCGAAATGAGAAAAATGAATGGCTAGATATGTATATGCCATATATAAATCTAGAAGATAGATTTATTCTTTCAGAAGAAGCAGGTGATTATGTTAGAGAAAATAGAAATTTAGTAAAAGCAGAATATTTAGATAAGAATGCTATAGAGGACAAAATAATATTTTTAATAGATGATGATATAGAAGTATTAAAAGGTGTTCAGAAACTTCCAAAAGAGAATATAATTCCTGTACATGTTACTTCTATATTAATTTGAGAAAAGAGTGGTAGTTTATGAATATTAAAATTTTACAATTAATTGAAGGAGCTAAACAAGCAACTGGATTAACAGTAATTATTGATGTTTTTAGAGCATTTACTGTTGAAGCATATCTAGTAAACAATGGTGTAGAAAAACTAATTCCTGTTGGTGACAAGCAAATAGCTTATGATTATAAAGAAAAATATAAAGACTGTATATTAATTGGTGAAAGACGTGGAATTATGCTTGAAGGATTTGATTATGGTAATTCACCAACTCAAATAGAAAAAATTGATTTCTCTGGTAAAACAGTAGTACATACTACAAGCTCAGGAACGCAAGGAATTGCAAATGCCAAAAATGCCAAAGAAATTTTAACAGGAAGCCTAGTAAATGCAAAAGCTATAGCTGAATATATAAAAATGCAAAATCCTGAAGATGTTTCATTGGTATGTATGGGCAATGGAGGTGAATCCGAAGCCAGAGAGGATACTTTATGTGCAGAATATATAAAAAGCTTATTAGAAGGCAAAGATCTTAATTTGAATTATGAAATTGAAAATTTAAAAAATATTGCAGGCAAAAGGTTTTTTGATCCAAAATTACAAGATATTTTTCCAGAACGAGATTTTTATCTAGCAACAGAACTAAACAAGTTTAATTTTGTTTTAAAGTTAGAAAAAGATAATGAAGGAATGAATTATATAAAAAGAATAGATGTTAAATAATAGCAAAAGGAGTGAGCCTACATGATATATACAGCAAATTATAAATCACCTGTTGGAAATATTTTGCTTGCTAGTAAAGATAATAAATTAATAGGTTTATGGATTGAGGAACAAAAATATTATCTTTCTAATATAAAAGATGAAATTAAGCAGTGCGAAGATAATAAGATTTTAATAGAAACGATGATATGGCTGGACAAGTATTTTAATAAAGAAAAGCCAGATATAAAAGAATTAGATTTAAATCCAATTGGAAGTGATTTTAGACAAGAAGTTTGGAAAATATTATGTGATATACCATATGGAAAGGTTACTACATATAATGACATTGCTAAACAAATTACAGAGAAAAAAGGAATAAAAAGAATGTCAGCACAAGCAGTAGGTGGAGCTGTTGGACATAATCCAATATCAATAATTATTCCATGCCATAGAGTTGTTGGTACAAATGGTAGCCTAACTGGATATGCAGGAGGCATAGATAAAAAAATATATTTATTAGAACATGAAGGTGTGGATATGAAAAATTTATTTATGCCTAAAAAAGAACTATTCACAAACTAATACGTTTATGAATTTTTATAAGTGGCAAATCCAATTTTCTCATTTAATAAAAAAGTTGTAATCTTTTTTGTTATAATGGAACTATAAGTGATGAAGAATTAGGTATTGTAATAGCTAAACAAAAATAAAATACAAAGGAAAAACAGCTTAAAATCAATAAAGATAGAATAAGTAGTTATTAAAATTAACTACTTATTTTTTTATTGTACTCACGGTACAAAAACTTGGAAAAAAATTGACTTGTTTTTAGATTTATATTATTCTAATAAAGGTAAATTAAAAAGAAGAAAATAGTGAAGGAGAAATATAATATATGAGCAAAAACATGTTAGTAGTAAGAGATTTAAAGGATATGTTAAACAAAACAAGAGAACTATATGGAGATAGACCAGGATACAAAATAAAAATTGAAGAAGGAAAATATGAAACATATACACATAATGAAATAAGAGATATGGTAGATTACCTAGGAACAGCATTAATTAACTTGGGGCTAAAAGATAAAAGAATAGCTGTTATTGGAGAAAACAGATATGAATGGGAACTTGCTTATTTATCAGTAGTATGTGGTACAGGAATAGTTGTTCCATTAGATAAATCTTTACCAGCTAATGAATTAGAAGAATTAGTGGAAAGATCAGAAGTAGAAGCAATATTCTATTCTAAAAAATATGAAGAAATAGTAGAAAAAATTAAATATAGTGAAAAAAATAAATTAAAACACTTAATATCTATGGATACAGATATTCATAAAGAAGGAATATATTCACAAAAAGAATTAATAGAAAAAGGAAAAGAATTTTTAGAAAATGGTGATAGAAGATTTATAGAAGCAGAAATAAATCCAGAAGAAATGAGCATAATGCTATTTACTTCAGGAACTACATCAAAATCAAAAGTAGTTGCACTTTCACATAGAAATATGGTATCAAACGTAATGGATTTCGCATCTGTATTAGATATAGATTCAAGTGATAGAATATTATCATTCTTACCATTACATCATGTTTTTGAATGTACAGTTGGAATGTTATATTCTTTATATATAGGAGCAGAAAGATCTTTCTGTGAAGGAATAAGACATATAGTACAAAACTTAAACGAATACAATATAACATTTGCTTCTTTTGTTCCTGCAATTTATGAAAGCATGCACAAAACTATAATTAAGAACTTAGAAAAAGAAGGTAAATTAGAAACTGTTAGAAAACTTATGGAAGCCAACAAAGATAAAACAATGGCAGAGAAAAAAGAAATATTTAAGGATATTCATAATGTATTTGGAGGACAAATTAAATTATTTGTAAGTGGAGCAGCAGCATTAGAAAAAGAAGTTGAAGAAGACTTTAGAGCATGGGGAATTAACTTATGCCAAGGATATGGATTAACAGAAACATCTCCAGTTATTGGAGTTGAAACAAACGAAAACTTTAGAGTTGGTTCAATAGGAAAAGCTCTTCCTCACGTACAAGCAAAAATAGAAGATGCAAACGATGAAGGTATGGGAGAACTTGTTGTAAAAGGTCCAAACATTATGCTTGGATATTACAATGATGAAGAAGCAACAAAAGAAGTTTTAGAAGATGGATGGTTCCGTACAGGTGACTTGGCAAAAATAGATGAAGATGGTTACATATTTATTTGTGGAAGAAAGAAAAGTGTAATTGTATTAAAAAATGGTAAGAATATATTCCCAGAAGAAATGGAAGCTTTAGTAAATAAAATAGAAGGTGTAAAAGAATCATTTATTTTTGGAAAACAACAATCAGATGATAAAGATGATATAAAAATAAATGTAAAAATAATATTTGATAGAGAAATTATGCAAGAAGCATATAAAGTAACAACAGATGAAGAGATTTACAAAGTTTTAGCAGAAAAAGTAAAAGAAGTAAATCAAATAATGCCAAAATATAAAGCAATAAGAGGAATATTAATTTCAGAAGAACCATTATTAAAAACAACAACAAGCAAAATAAAAAGACAAGCAAA
>CALXPV010000084.1 GCA_944390295.1 uncultured Clostridia bacterium
AGTGCAGTTGCAGCAAGTGATGTAGGAACAGATTTAGTAGTATACAGAGAAGCATCTATGTTAGAAAAAATTTTAATAAAAATAAAACATATCTTTAAAAGAAAATAATAGTATAAAATAACCTTTTTTTCTTAAAATAATATAAGAAAGGAAGGTTATTTTTATGTACAATTTTAGAACAGATTTAGCAGATGAAAGAACAGAATTATATAAAAAAGCAAATAATATAGAAAATGAAATAGAAGGAGTAGAAGCTAACGAAGAAGAAATTAATAATAATATTAAACTTACAAGAGTAAAAATTCTTGATGAAAAAGGGGAACAAGCCCTTGGGAAAAGAAAAGGAACATATATTACAATAGATATGAAGAATATGAAGTATATGGGAAATGATGAAATACAGTCAGCAAGTGAAGTATTAAGTAAAGAATTAAAAAATATGATAAAAGAACATGTGGGACTAGAAGATGAAATACTTGTTGTTGGATTGGGAAATATTTATGTAACTCCAGATGCACTAGGTCCGAAAGTAATTAATGAGATAGATATTACAAGACATCTTTTAAAATATGTTCCACAATATCTAGAAAAGAACACAAGACCAGTAAGTGCTATATCTCCTGGAGTACTAGGGACAACAGGAATCGAAACTGCAGAAATATTAAAAGGAATTGTAGAAAATTTAAAACCAAAACTTATGATTGTAATAGATAGTTTGGCTTCAAGAAGTATGAAAAGAATTAGCAGTACCATACAATTAGCAGATACAGGAATTGTTCCAGGAGCAGGAGTAGATAATGCAAGAAAAGAATTAACAAAAGATACATTAGGAATACCTGTAATTGCAATAGGTATTCCAACAGTTGTAGAAACTGCTGTTGTAGTAAATGATTGTTTAGATGTATTTATAGAAAAATTACAACAAGAAGCTAGGTCAAATGATTATTTAAATAAATTAAAAGAAGAAGATAATTATGAAGAAATAAAAGAAGCATTAATACCAAAAGAATTTAATTTTATAGTAACTCCAAAAGAAATTGATGGCTTAATAGAAAATATGAAAGATGTGGTTGCAAGAGGAATAAATATGAGTTTATAAAAGTAAAAATAGAAAACACGCGTTAGGATAAAACTAACGCGTATAAAATTTTTAGAAGGGAATTTTAGGTCCATCTTCCAATCCAGAATTTGAAAATTCTATTCTATTTTCAAAAATACAAATTAATGTTTTTATAAATTCATCAGATTCTTTAAATAAATGGATTACAATTTTTCGAGGTAAAATAGTAAGCAATGTATTTAAAGAAATATCATTTTCAGAAAAGGAAACATCAGAAATATAATTTAAATTACTAATATCATTTTTTAAAGGAATTTCTTTATAATTTCCATCTAATAATTTAGAGTTTTTTTCTTTATAAATAAAATGTACAAGATTTGTATTAGAAGGTTTAGAATTTACATATGTTTTTAATAAATTGATAAATTCTTTATATTCTCGATCTATAACAAAATCATTAATAAAAATATCAACAACATAATCTAAAAGCTTTATATAATTATAAAGTCTAAAATTAATAAATCCATCTAAAATTACAGATTTATTGGAGGATATATATTTTAAAAATGCAACATATATATGTTCAATTCTTACTTGGTGTTCTACATTTGCAGAATCATTTAAAAAGACTAAGCATTTTTTTAAGACTATTTCTTGTTCATCTTCAGAAAAGTAAAAGTAGTTAGTTTTTATTATTCTTTCTAAAATTTTAGATTCTTTAAATTTTAGAATTGTATATACTAAGAAGTTAGATAATTCGCCAATAAATGAATTGGGATATTTACCTGTATAATGAAAAATAATATTTGTATAAATTTTAAACTTTTTTACAGAAATATATGTGTTTGGATAAGAAAAATTATTTAGTAGATAGTTTATTATTTCTTTGTTGTTAGTTTTTAAAGCAAAAGATTTCATAAAAAAACTCCCTTCACATATATGTATTATTATCTACTAAAAATGTATCATTATACATATAATATGAAGGAAGTAGAAAACTGCAACTTGTATGGTTAATAATAAATCATATAATCTATTTCATCAAAGATTTTATCCTTTTTATAGATTTCTTCTAGATATTTTTCGTCAATTTTATCATGTTTAATTTGTTCATATAATTTTGTAAATCTTCCGATATGATCTTTTATTCTTTTTTTAGCATAATCAACCATAGTATTATTTGTTATAATAAATAACCAGTCACTACTTTGTGCTAATAATAATTCTCTAGCACATTGATTTAATGCAAATCTTTTTAATTCATCTTGTTCATTTGGGAATAGGTGAGCAAGCTCTACCATTCTATCACCGGCTTTATGAAGATGTCTATGTACATAATCATTTGATGGATTAAGCCATACTTCGTTATATCCATTAGCACCCCAGCTAGATCTACAAGGAGAACAAATTTGAATATTAGGGTATTTATCAATATATTCTCCAGGTGTTATTAAGGCAAAATTACAATTATCATAATATATTTTTTTAAATAATGTATATAACCAATCTGGACCTTCATACCACCAATGGCCATAAAGCTCTGCATCATAAGGACATAATATAATAGGTGGGTGATCCATATATGGTGCAACATCATTTATTTGTTTAACACGACTATCAAAGAAATGACCTGTTTGCATATTTATAGAATCTTGTGCCCATTGTAAATTATAATAATCTTTCTGGTCTGTTTTTCCAGTAATTCTATAATATTTAATTCCAGTATTAACTCTAACACCATCATGCGCGATATATGGTTTTATATAATCATAATCAGCTTCATAACCGATATCCCTATAAAATTCTCTATAATTATAATCACCAGGATATCCATTAATAGAACTCCATACTTGTCTAGAAGATTCCATATCACGACCAAAAGCTATAAGACCACCAGGTGATACTATTGGTGCAAAAGTTCCATATACAGGTGTTGGATCAGCATATAAAATTCCATGAGATTCTACTATTGCATATTCTATTCCAAATTCTTTTAGATATTTATCAGCTTCTGGAACATATCCACATTCAGGAAGCCATATTCCACGAGGTTGTCTTCCAAAATATTTTTTGTATGTTTGAACTCCAACAGCAATTTGAGCTCTAACAGTTTTTTCATTTACAAAAAGAATAGGGAAGAAACCATGTGTTGCTCCACAAGTTATAATCTCTAACACTCCAATATCTTGAAAATGTTTAAATGCATCAATTAAATTACATTTAAATACATCTTGGAATAGATGTAAATCATCAGAATATCTATTTAAATAATATTTAGATAGTTCATTAAGTCTGCTATCATAAACAGTTCTTTTAACTTCTTTTTCACAAAGTTCAATATGTTCTTTTAAATAATGTATATATTTTTTTTGTAATAATTTATTGTCTAACATCCACAATAATGGTGGAGTCATAGACATTGTTATTCTAAAATCTACTTTTTCATCTACTAATTTTTTAAAATTTCTAAGAAGGGGTATATAAGTTTCTGAAATTGCTTCAAATAGCCATTCTTCTTCTAGGTAATCATCACTTTCTGGATGATGTATAAAAGGAAGGTGAGCATGAAGCACAAAACTTACATATCCTTTTGGATTATTATTCATTTGTAAACTCCTTTTTTATAAAAATACGAAAAGTGGCATGACAAGTACATATTAATCATGCCACTTAAGAAATTATCTAAAACTTGAAGAAGATAAACCACTTGAAGGATTAGAAAATCCTTTTTTAGAGTAATTTAAAATTTCTTCTGCATAAAACTTTTTATATAAATCATTAATTTGATATATTTTACCGATACTTTTTAAATAAGTTAATGAAGCAACTTTTTTTGAAGTAACAGTATTGTTTTTTACATTTCTAAAATATAACATTTCTTGTGACTTTTCTAAAAGTACATGATCATTTGGTGATTCAATAGTATTAGATGATGTAATAGGAATGTAGTTTGTATTAATTTTTGGTGTTGTCTTTATACTTGTAACTTCACCTTGATATGTAACTTCAAAAGGTCTTCTACCTAATTCTATTCTATAATTACATTTACTATCTTTTATATTTAAATACCAACAATTAGCAAAATCATTAATTTCTACTTCAAAGCTATATCCCATTGTTTCATTATGAACAATAAGGACAGGTCTTGTTTTTTCGAAAAAGTCTTCACCATAAATTTCTTTAAATTTATCAGAATCTTCTTTAGATATGTCCCAATAAATAAAAAGAGTAGTAGGTGTTTGATATAAAAGCTTTACTACAGTTTGGTTATATCTATATGGTAAATCATAATATTCTGCTATTTCAAATTTTTCACCACTAATAGTATTTATTTCTGGTACATCTTTAG
>CALXPV010000085.1 GCA_944390295.1 uncultured Clostridia bacterium
ATATCTACAATATATTCTTTATTTTTTTCTACTTGCATAATTACTCCTTGATTATTTTTTTGCTAATTATATCATAAAAAGCTGATAAAAAATAGAAAAAACACCTTAATTGGTGTTTTTCATAATTTATCCTATCTTTCATCTATTTCTTCATCTAAATTATTTTCTTTGCTTGCTATTGCTTTATTATCATTTTGATTATTGTTGCTTACCTCTGATTGTTTCGCTCTACTAGCATTAATTATGTCTCTCATGGTAATTACAGATTGCGTTGTTTCAGTAACTCTACTTCTAAATAAATAATAATACACTTCACGCTCTGTCCTATTACATTTTTCTGTTTTGTGCCTTGGTATGTATTTATCATGATTTTTAAAGTCTTCATCTGATTTCAAAAGATATTTAGGTTGTAATTCTTCTACAAGTGCATCTGCATCCCATGTTAAATCAACATTATACCACTCACCATCTAATTTTACTAAATTCCATGCATGTCCATGTTCTCCTCTATCTATATTATCTGCAGATACATTTCTACATTCAATTCCCATACAACTTAATACATTTCTTCCAGCTTCTGCATATCCTGCACAAACAGCTTTTCCATGCAAAAGTGCTCCTATTAAATTTCTATTTATTATATCTTCTTCCTTAGTAGTCTGGTTAGCATCTGATCTTTCAACATATTCATAATTATATGAAACCAAATTAGAAATAAGCCTTAATGCTCTACAACATAATTTCTTTTCTTTATTTGGATCATATCCCTTCAAAACACCAGAGTAGTTTTCAATATTTTCGATAATTTTATCAATCATTCTTCTACAATCTATATATTCTTGCAGAGTATATGGCTTTTCTTGTGTTTCATCTAATCCATAATCACTAAATCGTACTTGATGAATATCTATCCCGTAATATTTTTGTAAAATAGTAATACTATCAATTGATAATCCACTACAATCTTTTACAACAAATCCACATGATACTTTATATTTTTTTGATACGTCTAAGAGTTCTTCAAGATTTCTAGTAGGTGCAGAATAGTCTATCTTAAAAACTTCCCCTTCTTTTTGTTCTATATCTAATGCACCCAATAATTTTAATTTACATTCCCCAGTATATTTATCCCAATGCTCTGATAAAACAGCTTTATCTTTATTTAAATCTTCAAAATTTTCTTTTATAAACTTCTCAAAATATTTACCAATATCAACTTTTTCAGAAATCCCTTCCAAATCACTATCCAAAAGTTCTAATGCTTCATATTTATTGTCACTTAGCTCAAGATAATCTTTCCATTTAAGATTTATACATCTATCTATATTCTCTAAACTTTCATCATCTAGCTCTCTTGGTAACGGGTATTCTAAAGGATTTATGGTATCTTTAAATATGCTGTTTTGAACATTTGTAGATGCTAAATTAAAATATCTTTTAAAATATCTCCACGGAACATGTGTTACATATCTTTCTTGTATTTCACTAGGATATTCTGCTAAAGAAACTGCTCTATCATGTTCATTTTTATTTGATAATTCCATATATTTATCATGTAGTGAAACTATATAGGATAAATCACTTATTCCCTCTTCTCTAACTATATCAGTAAAATCTTTAAGTGTATTATCCTCTCTAATTGTTCTAAAAAGTAATTTACTAAATTCTTGTTTAGCATTATTCATAAAATATTCTCGAGTGTTTTTAGTATTTGCTTTATTATAATTTCGAACAAAATATTGTAACTCTTCACTATTTATATAATCAGAATATATATCTAAAAAACTAATAAAATCATTTTTTTGAATATCTTCTAACATATTACTTAATACTTTTCTGCTTATATTTTTCATTTTTTACCTTTCTTTTTATCAATAATTTAAAATGGTAAATATTCATCTGAATAATGAATATTTACACCTTTATTTAACAAATTAGTACAAACTGTATCTTCTATATTGCTTCCATCTAAATTTAATTCCTGTAATTTATTAATATTTTCTAATTTTTCAAATGAGAGAATTTTACTGTTATATATACTTAATTTTTTAAGAGAAGTGAATCTTAATAATTCTTCAATATCAATTTGATTAACATTTATTAATTTAATCATTTCAATATTTGTAACATTTGAAAAAATGTTAATATTTAGTTGATGTGGATAATTAATTATAAGTTTTTCAAGATTATTTTCTATGGCTGTATTATCTGTAAATTTGCAATGATTTAATATTAAAAATTTTAAATTTAATATTTTGTTTAATCCTTCAATAATATCATTAGTTATATTAAAACTATTTAATGTTAATGTTTCTACATGTTTTAAAGCCTCAAAATCTTTTTTTGAAAAATTTTTTTCTTTAAGTTCTAAGTCCTTGCTATTTAAAGATATATTTTTAACTTCTTTTAAATCTTCTTCGGTTATTTCACTTTCTTTTTCTAAATTTAAAATATTATATATTTTAAATTTTAATTCTTCATTTACAATATTCATTAATTTATCTTCCTTTTCTTTTTTATTCTCTATAATCAAATTAATATTCTTTATCTGGATATGTTGTAACTTCTACATTTATGTTATTGTCTGAAATATTTTTACTTATTGGAATAAGATATAGGTTAAAATTAGTAAGATATACGTTATAACCACTTGAAGATACTAATGGTGAAGCCACATATACTAAAACATCAACCTTATCATTATTTATTTCGCATTTATTTAATTCTGGATTTATTTCAGCTTCTATAACTAATAAATTATTATTTTCAAAAAATTTATTATCAAATGTATTTTTATATTCTGTATTTTTTACTTTATCTAAAATTAAATTTAAACTTTCCTTATCTTTAATTACATCATAATTTTTACCTTCTTCAAAAACTTTATAATTAGCATTAGTTGCTGAATATGTTATTGTATAAATATCTTTTGAATTAAACATCTTTAATGTAATTATAATTGCAATTATAACTATTAAAATTATTCCTACACCTATTTTTACTCCCTTTTTCATATAATCATCCCTTTTATTTTTATATTACATACATTATATTTTAAGCAAATTAATTTTTCAACGAAAAAGAGAAGATTTTTACTTATGCAACAATGCTGAAGTTTCCTTTGTCGTACGATTGCTAAGCAATCTGTACAGTGCAAAGCTATTCTTCTTTTTTCTCAACTTTCTTAAGTCCAACAACAGCAAATCTTCCATCCTCTGTATGATATGAGCACGTAGAAAGTGTAATTAATTCATCGCCATATTTAGCTTTAACACCTGTATCATATAAAGATGCTTTTTTACTGTTTTTTACATATTCATTAAATTGTTTTTTACTTTTAGGATTTATAAATTGATAATATCTAAATACATTTTTTTCAGTTTTATAATACAATCTTGACTTAAATGCAGACATTATTTCGTATTCTGAATCTTCTTTATCAGTAGTAAATCGAATTATTTTATGCTTTTCGTAATAGTCTTTATTTTTATACTTTAATAAATCTTCAAACATTTTTCCATTATTCAAATTATGTCCATATATAAGTAAATTGTTGCTATTAATTTTCCAATCATAGCTCTTGTCTAAAAAAATAGAACCATTCCTGCTTTTTTCTTTTTTATAATTATGTGTCATATAATATGAATTATTTTTACCTTGAACTACTGGATAACTTATATCTGTCCCTTCTATTTCTAGCCAACCTACAATATCTTTATTAATCTCTTTTAACTTCTTTATTTTTAACATTCTTTCTTCTGATTCTGAAATTTTATTTTCATCATTCGAACTATTTTCTATTTCTGAAGTATTTACTTCTATTGTATTTAAAACATCACTTTCTTTTTGTGCTTCTGCTATTGAATTCCAAAAATAAAAAAGGTAAATACTACAAACTACTATTATTAAAATTAATATAAAATATATAAATCTATACAAAAACTTTCTCATTTCTTCTCCATAATAATTTAGGATAGACCTTAGTCTACCCTAATATTAGTTTTCTCTCTTTTTTATAATCATAATAGAACTTATAGCTAATATAATTCCTGCTACTGAAGCTCCTACATAACTTCTTACACCTGTTTTAGGACTTTCATCCTTTTCTTCTTGTGTTTGTTTATTTTCTTCTGAAATTTTTACATATATTGTTGTATCTTTAGTTATAGCTTCATCAAAATTAAATTTATTTGTATATTTAGAATCTGTAAAGAATCCATCTATTTTATATCCTTTTTTTACATCTATTTTTGATTTTAAGAATTTTTCTGTAACTTTTTCGCCTGAATCTACAGTAATTTTTTCCTCTTTTCCATTAGCTACTAATGTTAATATAACTTTAACTTCATCAACATTTGCTGTTACATTATCTGG
>CALXPV010000086.1 GCA_944390295.1 uncultured Clostridia bacterium
CAACAGTTTCAACACTTATATTGTACTACATTATGTAACTCTTTCAACTCGATTTTATGTTATAAAAATCCTAGATTCTAATCTTCTCGCATATTCGTTGTCTCCTTTTCATCTGGCATTTCTAAAGCCTTTTTTAGCCATTGTGGTATATCACTAGTAGCTTCTCCAATTTCTTCTACTGGAATCTCATAATCTTCTAATTCATCAATGTCACCTATTTCTCCAATCCATTCTTTACTTTCAAATATTGGTAATGTATGAGCTATACTTCTTGCATATTCAACAATTTGTAACATTTGTGGTAAATATTCATCTGTAAAATAAATAGAACACATACTCTTATCAGTTCTAGAATTTATAAATTTAGAATTTAGATACTCTATATCATCATTATCATTTTCTTTTAAATCAAACTTTTTAGATAATATATCCGCTAATACCTGCATATCTCTTTCAGTTTGAATACTTGTATCTCCTTCAATTTTTTCTCTACCTGCTTTTGACATAATTATTAACTCATTAACATTCTCTATTCTTATTGCATTTGTCTCATAACCAGCGTTAATTGATATTTCAAATGTTAAATCTGTATCTGAATTATCTTTTAGTACTTTATCTATTTGTACCAATTTCTCCTTAGTTTTAGTTCTAGGCAAAGTTTCTCTTTCAAGTGTATTTTTTATAATATCTTTAAAATGTTCTGTTGTTTCACCTTCTCTATTATAAAAATATACAGCATATGTACTTCCTGATATCATATTTCCATATAGTTCACGTGGTTCGCAGTGATCTTCACTATTTAAACTTACTCTAAAAGTTTTTTCATCTTCTATAAATGCAGTCATTAAATCAAGTATTCTTGGACTATCCAAAAAACTAATATATGCATCATACAGGTCATTTGGATCTTCATGATTTTTCTCTACACCATCACATGATGCAAATGGTTTTAATCCTTTTTTATCTAAATAATAAATAATATCTTCAAAATCTTTATCAATTCCACTTATTTTCATTAGTTTTCTCCTTTAAACCTTGTTAACTCTGCTCTAAATTCCTCTATAGACAATTTACTTAAATCTTTATCAAAAGCCAGAGGAGAATATGTTATTTCTTTCCCCATCCAGCATTCTTTTACATATTCTTTTTCTTCATTTTCAGAAGTAAATTTAACTTCAACTCTATATAGGCCATCATATTTATCTAAATATTCCTTAATTGAAACTCGTGGATCTTTTAAATACAAATAACTATTTCTAATTATTTTTGAATATGACTTCTTTTTCAATTCACAAAATTCATTTTCTGATATTTCAACTTTCTCTATTACATTGTTATAGATATCTAATTTTTCTTTTTGATATTTAATATCTTTTTTCTGAATTCTCAGCTCATTGTTTATATAATATCTTTCATATCTAATTGGTTTACTTAATTCTAGATTTTCTATTGAATTTATAATAAATCTTCTAGTCAATTTTCTCATAATAATATTCTCCTTTTTAACCAATTATTGTAATTCCTATAGCTCCGACTATAGCTAATATTACACCAACTAAGTTTATTTTATTAATTTTTTCTTTTAAGAAAACAACCGAATATATTAAAACAAATGGAGTATATATTGCAGTAAGTGGTGATGCAATTGCCGCATATGTATAATTAAATGATATTAATAAACATCCTGTTCCTAAAACATTTAGTAAAGAACCGATTATTGAATATTTGTATTCCTTTACTCCATCTTTTAATTCTTTTATAATAAGTTTTGGCTTTTGCTTAGAAATTATTAAATATATAATTGCAACCGGAATTTGTACTATTGCAATTGCAACTAAGAAATTAAAAGATGATGTTTCGTCTATAATTCCTTTTGTTAAAGTATCAGATAATCCAATTGCTATTGCTGTAATAATCGGAATAATAATTGTTACATTTTTTAAGTTTTTCACTTTAAAATCATTGTCAAAGGCTGTTAGTACAGTTCCTAAAATTGTTATTAAAATTAATATAACTTGTAATACAGATAATATTTCATTATTTAATATTACTGAAAATATTAATGTATATACCGGATATGTTGCAGTTAATACACTTGCTACACTTAAATTTCCTTTTGATAAAGCATAAAAAACTAATGCTTCAGAAAAAATAGCTGAAATTATTGCATATGGTAAGCATTTCCATACTTGTTCTATTGTTGCACCAAATAAAAATCCAACTGGAATCCATATAGCTACTCCAAATAACATATCAAAAAAATAAGCAACTGACGGATTTAGCTCTTTATAACTCTTCTTTAAAAATATTTGCATTGCTGCCATAAATATTGCTGATATTATTGCTAAAGCGATACCTAACATAATTTTCTCCTTACTTTAATTAATTACTTTTTCCATAACATGATATATTCTACTTCGTCATTTTCTTTATCAATATTTTTTTCTACAATTTTAAATTCATTTTTTAAATAAAATTGAATTGCTTTTGTATTCTTCTTATATGCACTTAAAGTTAGCTCATCTTTCATTTTTTTTGCTTTATTTAATAAAGCTGTACCTATACCTTTATATTGATATTTAGAATCTATAAATATCCCTTCAATATAATTATCGTTTAGGCCAATAAAACCAACTATTTTCTCATTTTCAACATATACATATATTTCTGCATTAGGCAAAATTTTCTTTACATATTCAAAGTTCTTCTCCCAGTATTCTTTAGGAATAAAATCATGTGCTCTTATATTTTCTGTAATCCAAATTTCCATTACATTATCTATGTCTGTTTGTTTGAATTCCCTAATCATCTTATTCTCCTTTAATAATTACACTTTCAAAAAATCTTTCTTGAAACTCTGTTAAAGCTCTTATTGCATCATCAGAATAATCTTTTCCTTCTGGTGCTAATATTAGTTTATCATCATTATCATTACTTCTGCGAATTACTGCTATGCATTTTCCTTTAAAAGTTTGAACCGGTTCAAATACACCCAATATATAACAATCAAGTTCTTTTCCATCTCCACTAATTGTATTTGGGATATATCCATAATTTATAGGATATATAGATTCAGGAAATTTAGGATGTTTAGATCCCATTGGTCTATCTATTTTTGCTTCTACTATTTTTCCAATATATGATTTTGTATCTTCCATTTTTTTACCTCTTTATTTAATAATCAGATTTTCTTTCTATTCCTAAGTTATTATCACTTTTTGTTGTTAAATATTTTGTAAATATACCTTGTGCTATTGCCTCACCTGCACTAAATTTTGCTGTTTCTTTTCCTTCATTCTGAATTTTAATAAATATATGTCCTTCATTATCTTTGTTATTATAATAATCTGCGTCTATTATTCCTACCTGATTTACTAATCTAATATTATAATTAAATCCCATAGAGCTTCTTACAAAAATTAGTAATACTTCATCATATTCAAAGTATGCTTTCACTCCTGTTGGTATTTTTATTATCTCATTTGGTTTTATTTCTAAATCCTCTAATAAGAAAAAATCATATCCAGCAGTAGCTTCAGAATCTCTTGTTGGCAATTTATATTTTTCATATAATTCTTTGTCTTCTTTTATATCTTTACTAAATTGTTTAAAAGTTATTTTTTCAAAATCTCTCATTTTTTTCTCTTTCCTATTAATTATTATCTAAAAACTCTGATACACTTTTTTGTATCTTTTCTAATTCATATCCACAAGCGTTGCATGTATTCCAGCCTCTTGTTTGAGCTGGTTTTAAGTTCTCCTTAAAATCATCTATAAATAAAATATTATTAGGTTCTATCTTACAATCTTCTTCTACTATTTTATAAACTTTTTCATTAGGCTTACTACATTTTAATTCAAATGAAAGCCAAACATAATCAAATTTACTCAAACCTACTTGTTTATTCAGTCTTTGCTTATCTACTGAACCTAGGTTAGATAATATTCCTATTTTACATTTATTCTTTAAACTATGTGCATATTCTACTACCTCTTTATAATATTCTATTCGATTAAATTCTTCTTCATAAAATTTATAAAATTCTTCTTCTATACATTCTAAATTAAAATTATATTTTATTTTTTCAAACCAATTATAGGCTTTGTTACCTTGTTCAATTTTATTAGTACAAACGTCAAAGTATTTTTCAATCAAACCATTTTCATCTACATCATTATTAAAATGCTTTATAAAATTTGTTATTGCTGTGTTTAAAGAATATTTCCCTTCTCTATGGCTTTCGATTACTCCTCCCCAGTCAAATATAACTATTTTTTCATCTGTATTCATATAAAATTTCCTCCT
>CALXPV010000087.1 GCA_944390295.1 uncultured Clostridia bacterium
CTTAAATATAAATGATATGTATTTGATAAAATTATTTTTGCATCTATCTCATTTTTTAATTCATCAGGTGTCATACTTTTAACTGTTGCTTGTGTTCCTACTGGCATAAATACTGGTGTTTGAATATCGCCATGAGGAGTGTGAACTACACCTCTTCTTGCTCCAGTTTGTTTACATTTGTGTATTAACTCATATGTTATTGCTGGTTTCATATTTCCTCCTTTATTTATTTTCTTCATATAACATTTGAACATTGTATTTTCTAAATCCTAACTTTTCATAGAATTTTAAAGCATTTTCATTATTATTTAAAGTATAAAGTTCAAAATTATTTATTCCTTTTTCCTTAAAAGCGTCCATCATTGTTTCCATTAATTTCTTCCCTATGCCTTTTCCTCTATATTCTTCTAGTACAAATAAATTATTTATTGTTCCTAATTGTACAGTATACCATTCTTTTTTAGATAAAATTTCTCCTGTTATAAATCCTACAATTTTTTGATTATCTTCTGCAACATATATAAATTGTTTATTTAAAAAATAATTATAATCTTTTTCTCCAACTTCTGTATAAGCCCAGTCTGTTACTCCAATAGTAGCTCCTATTTCTTTTTCATATACGCAAAGCAAATATCTTAAATCTTGAACTGCTTTCATATCTTCTTTTCTTGCTTTTCTAATTTCCATATAATCACCTACTTATTTATATATTTACAAATTTCATTTTCGGTAATTTCCTCTGCTTTGCAGTTATATTCTTTTGCAATTTTTTCGAACATAGTATCTATTTTATCTGCACTTGCTAAATCTTTTGGTCTACCATTTTGTCTGTACCAATTATAATCATCTATTATATTTCTACATGGATATCCATCTATATAATATATTGTTTCATTTTCTAAACTTTTTACTAAAACTGCTTCTGTTTTTTCATTTACAGTATAGTGGTTGGGAAATGGTTTTCCACTTATGTGCACATTAAATTTTTTACTTAATTTATCAAATGATTTTTGAGTTACATATAAATCTACATCATCTGTTTCTTCCTTTAAATTGTGCATTAATAAACTTCCACCACTTATTATGCAATATTCCTTTTTATCTAAACCTAAATCATCCAAATACTTTTCGAATTCTTTTTTATTCATTTTATACCACCCCTTTATCTTCTAACTCTAGGAGTTGTCTTACATATAATCTTTTTGGATTACTTAAATTATCAAGTTCAGCTACTGCATTCCCTAGTTTTAGAAAATATAATTTTTTAAATTCTTTTTCTCCATTATTATTTTCTAAATATTGATAGTATTTCTTAAAATGCTCATTTAATTCATCTTTAGTTAACTTTGAATATGCTTTTAAAATAACACAATATGAATGTCTTTTCCCTTCTGGTACTTCTATATATTCAAAATTATATTTTTCTATTTGTTCCTTATTGTCTAATTCTAAATCTAACTCTTCTTTTAATTCTCTTTTTGCAGTTTTTATTAAATCAAATTCACCATTTACAGTATCTAGTTTCTCATCTATTCCACCACCAGAAACCTGCATAACTTTTGGATATGATGTTGTATCATCTAATTCTCCAATTACTGCAAAACCATCTTTTGTAACTATATAAACTCCTGCTGCTATATTATGACAAGCATATTTCTCTTCTATTCCATGCCTTTCATCATATAAATAATGTGCATAATCTGTTTGTTCTAAGGTAAGAATTATCTTGTCTGCATTTTCTTCCATTTTAGTTACATTCCAAACTTCACCATTAAATAAATTTGGATTTTCTTTTACTTGTTCTTTCCAAAATTCATCTATTTTATTACGTAAATTCTGTGGCAAATTCATCATTTTATGAATGGTGTTTGTTGTTACTGGCTTTTTGGTTTGTATAACCATAAGCACTTCCTCCTATTACAAAATAAGCATTGCATCTCCAAAGCTAAAGAATCTATATCTTTCTTTTACTGCTTCATTATATGCTTTCATAATATAATCTCTTCCAGCTAATGCAGAAACAAGCATTATTAATGTTGATTCTGGTAAATGGAAATTAGTTACTAAACCATCTAAACATTTATACTTATAACCTGGATAAATAAATATTTGTGTATCCCCTTCTGTCGCTTTTACCATTCCATTTTCGTCTGCTATTGTTTCTAATACTCTGCAAGAAGTAGTTCCTACAGCTATAACTCTTTTGCCATTTTTCTTAGCAGTATTTATCTTATCTACATCTTCTTGTTTTATATAAAAATGTTCTGAATGCATATGGTGTTCTTCTACATTTTCTACTTTTACTGGTCTAAAAGTTCCAATTCCTACATGTAATGTTACATTTGCAACTTCTATTCCTTTTGCTTTTATTTTTTCAAAAAGCTCTGGAGTAAAATGTAATCCTGCTGTAGGAGCTGCTGCAGAACCATCATATTTTGCATATACTGTTTGATATCTATCTTTGTCTTTTAATGATTCATGAATATATGGTGGAAGTGGCATTAGTCCAATTTGATCTAAAATTTCGTTAAATATTCCTTCATATTTAAATTCTACTTTTCTTGTACCTCCTGGCATTATATCTAATACTGTACCTTTTAAAATCCCTTCGCCAAATTCTACTTCTGTTCCAGGTTTTAATTTATGCCCAGGTCTTACAATACATTCCCATATATCTCCTTCTATTCTGTTTAATAATAGAAACTCTATTTTTGCTCCTGTTGCTTTTTTACCATATAGTCTTGCTGGTATTACTTTAGTATTATTTCTTACTAAGCAATCACCTGGCTCTAGGTAGTCTATTATATCTTTAAATGTTTTATGTTCTATCGTTTGTTTATCTCTGTTTAAGACCATTAGTCTTGACTCGTCTCTTTTTTCGATTGGTGTTTGTGCTATTAACTCTTCTGGTAAGTCATAATAAAAATCTGAAACGTTCACTTCAAAAATCTCCCATCTGTTTATATATATTGTAATTTGATTTTTTGACGATAATTCCATTACCTAAAAAAAATCAATAAAATTCCAAGCCTATTATACTATATTTTTTATGTATACTCAAGCTTAAAAACCTATTTTTTCTTTTAATTCTTGTTTTGTTAATTCTAAATCTTTACTATTTTCTATTTTTAAACAATGTATGTTTGGATATTTCTTTTCTATTTCATCAGACATTTCTAAATATACTTTTTGTTGATTTATACTTTTTTCTGCTTCGAATTTAGCATATTTTGGTACTGCCTTATTCTCCCTTTTTAATCTTTGAGTATATAAACTTTCATCATCTAAATATAGTGTAATATAATATATTTCGAAATCTAATTTAGCAAAATCATCTAATAATTCTTCATAAACATCTGTAAAAGAGTACTCTTTATATTTTAATCTACAATAATTCTCTTCTGTAAAAAATGTTCTATCAAATACTAAATTAATACTTTGATTTCCCATTTTTTTCAAATATTCTATTAAATCTTTATACATAGTTTCTGCTTTTTTCTTTCCTGCTGGTGAGCTATCTGCAGTTCCACACAATCTATATAAATTTGTATATGGAATTGAGTATCTTAAATAATCTGTTATTGTTGTTTTTCCAGCTCCTTGTGGTCCTTCTACTACTATTAATTTTGAATTTGCCATTTTTTATTCCTCCTTATTAAACTAGGATTATTATATAAAAACACTATTTTTTTTACAATAAATTTAATAAATTTTATATACTTATTATTCACTATATCTTATAACGAAAAATAAAGAGTGTCCCCTTTGCTCAAGTTCGACACTCTTTAAATCTTATTTTTTTAAAGCGGGAAAAAAGGACCGTCCCCCGATCCCTATTTCACTACTTCAACATCTATGTCTATTGTTTTGTCGTTTATTTTTGTTTCTACATAGTTTTCTCTGTTTTCATTATAGAAAATATTATTTGCTAATGTATCTTTCATTATTTGATCTTTATATTTTTCTATAACATCTTTTAATGCATCACAATTTGCAAAGTATAAGTTTATTCTATCTAATACTTCAAAATCTCTGTCTTTTCTCATATTTTGTACTTTAGATAAAATTTCTCTTAAATATCCTTCTTCTTTTAGCTCTGGTGTTATTGTTGTTTCTAATACAACTCCAAGTTCACCTTCACCTGCGAATGCATATCCTTCTTTACCTTGCATTGTTACTAATAAATTAGATTCATCTAAAGGTATTTGTGTATCTTCTACTTCAATATATTCTACTCCACCATTTTTTACTTTGTTTGCTAAATCCATTTGATTTAG
>CALXPV010000088.1 GCA_944390295.1 uncultured Clostridia bacterium
GCGTTTCCACTAAAATACTCTTTTGCTTCTTTTGTATAAAGTTCTTTTCTTTGTAGAATATTATTGTCCATTGTATGCCATAAAACTATATTTTTTACATTTAACATTTCCATTTTTTCTGCAACATCTTTAACTGTTGAATGAAATTTTTCTCTTGCCTTAAATTTTTTCTCTTCTGATTCTAAACAAAATACTTCATGTAATACCCAATCTGTACCTTTTATTTTTTCATATAATTTATCACTACATGGTATATCTCCCATAAATGTTAGTACTTTCCCATCATTTAGTTTTGTTTGAAATCCAAATTGATTACATTCTGTACTATACATATCTAATGCTTCTACTTCATAATCAATAATATTAAATTTTTCATTATTATGTAAGTCATGAAATACAACATGTTCATGATACATTTCTATAAGTTGTGGATATGAAGTTGGAATAAAGAAATTATCTACTAGTTCTTTTATTTCTTTGTCACAATATATATGTAAATCTCCTTCATAAACTCCGGCTCCCATAAGGCTTGTTATCATTCTAATAAAAGGAAATATTCCTAATAAATGATCTATATGTTTATGCGAAATAAATACATCATGAATTTTTGTTATATCTACTCCTACATCTTTTATTTGTTTTATAACTCCAATTCCCATTCCTGTATCTACTAATAAGTATTTTCCATTATTCTCTAATAAAAAACAGGCATTATAACAGTTAGTTGACATTCCTGCACCTGTTCCTAAAACTAATATTCTTTCCATCTTTCCTCCTCGTATAGTTAAGATAATTTTTCTTCTATTTTTTCAATTAATTTATTTATATCTATATGATTAAAATCAGTTGTATCTACAATTATTTCATTAGAACTGATTTTAAACTCATTAGCTAAATCAATTGTTTTCTTAAAATCTTCAATTTTATCAAAAACGCTATTAGCCACAAGTCCCATATGTCTTTCCTCAGACTGCTCTCTTTTCAAAAATCTTTTATGAAGTGTTTGTGTCTCACAATTAAATCTTATTGTCAGCGAATTATATTTATATTTAGAAATTAAATTTTCTAAAACTGGAATAGCTTGCTTTCCAAAATTACTCTCTAAAATAAAACTATTTCCTACTTTCATCAATTCTTCTGAAATTAGATATAAAACGGAATAACTTGTACTCCCAATTCTTCTTTTTTCTTCATATTCTAATAATTTATTTTCACTCATTGCATCATAAATAGTTTCTTTAATTTTATCTTTGCTTATAAATGGCATTCCAAATTTGTCTGATATTATTCTTCCGTATGTAGTTTTTCCTGTAGCAGGTGCTCCTGTAATTAGTATTATATTTTTTTCTTTCATCTTTATCTCCTTTATTTTAAAACTTCTTTTTTATAAATCTCTACTTGTTTTAACATATGTCCAATATTTCCTTCTCCTGCATATTTTTCTATATCAAAAAAGTTATCGTTTTTATCTACCCAAACTAATTTGTTTATTTCTTCTACTAATTTAACATCTTTATTTAATTTTCCCACATAAACTTCTAATTCCATGTCTGACATTTTATACTCAAAATTCATCAAATTAGTTAATATAATGTCATTTTTCGTAATTCCTGTTTCTTCTTCTAATTCTCTATAAGCTGCATATAATTCATCTTCATCTTTTTCTACTTTTCCACCTACTAAGTTTAGTTTTCCTTTGTAAGGTTCTTTTGTTCTTTTACACATTAATATTTTATCATTCTCTTTGTTAAAAACTATTATTACATTTAATTTTTTCATATTATACCTCATATTATTGATTATTTATTTTTACAGTGAAAACATCTATTTATAAAAAAATAGCCCTTTGTTTATAAACTTTTTATTAAATTTTGTAAAGCATTATTTATATCTTCTTCAAAGCATGTCCCTTGTGCCATTTTTAAATACCAGTCTTCTGTTTCTTTTATGTATTTTTTTCTAAAATCTTTATCTGTTTGAACTGCTTCTGTTAAGTTATGCAATCTATCTGCTAATTTAACAGTTCTTGCTTTTTCATCATTCATAATCCCATTCCAGTAATTTTGCATTACATATCCTTTTTCTTTAGTTAGTAATTTTACTATTCTTGCGATTTCTTCATTAGATATTTTAGCTACTTCCTTATATGTCATATTTGTATCTTCTAATGCATCATGTAATAATCCTGCAGTCTGATAATTCTCATTAAATCCTTTTGCTTTTAATATATCTGCAACAGCAAATGGATGCGAATATGCCGGTGTCCCTTGTTTTCTTTTTTGATTTCCATATTCTATTTTTAGTACTTTTTTTATTTCATTTAAATTCATTTTTTACTCCCCTTTTATTTTCATTTTTATACTGCAAGATTATTAATAGCTATTTAATTTTCCTTAACTAACATTATTTGTTCTTTATCTTTTGTAAATTGATATGCCTCCTTAAATCCATATTTTTCATGTGATTTTAATGATGGTATATTATCTTTCGCGATGCAACTATATATTTTATATCCTTTAAATTTTTCTAAAACATATTTCATTAATTTACTTGCAATTCCTTTTCCCATATAATTTTTGTCTGTTACTATTTCCCATATATATGATACATTTCCTTCTTTTTCTATTTTATCTGGAAAATTTTCTAATTTACAAAAATCATTTTTAGTATATACTGCTACCCGGCAGGTATTTCATTTTCTAAATAAACAATTTTTAATATATCATTATTTTTTATTAGCATTTCATTACTTTCTTTTGTAATGTATCCACTATTGTTTTCTTTCCAAATTCTTTTTATATCCTCTAAATATTTGTTTTCAACTATCATATAATCTCCTTTTTAAAAAGGGAAAAAAGGACCGTCCCCAAATCCCTATATTCCTAAAGAATCGGCAACTTGCTCTATTTGTGTCATAGCATATCTTATTTCATAATTTAAATAATTTATTTGTTCTTCGGCAAGTTCTATTTCTTCTTTTCTGTAAGTACTTTCTGTACATAATGATCTTTTTAAATTGTATTCTAGCCACTCAATAGCTTCCCACAGATTTGCAAATATTATTTTTTTCATATCTACATGCTTGTAGTTTTTAACATTTTTTAGATATTCATTTACTATTATTCCAAACTTTTCAAAATCAAATTTTCCAACATCTCCATTTGCCCAATTCCAGCATACTTGCACTAGTTCTACGGTTGGATTTACATATCCACTAGATTCCCAATCTATTACTGTTGGAACATTGTCATTCCACATAATATTCTTTTTTATTAAATCTCTATGGCTTATAATTAAATTATCTTTTGAATATTCTAGTGCCTCGTTTGTCCTTTTATTAAGTTCATAAAGCATATCTATATTCTCTACTAAGTCATTGTAATAATATTTGTTTTGCATTTTTGCGATTTCTGCATAGTATTTCCAATCTATTGTTCTTATTTCTATTTCTTTAGATTTTTCGGCTTCGATCTTTGAAAAATCCAAATTATGTATTTTAGCTAATAGTTCTCCAATTTTTATACAGATTTCATCTGTAACATCTTCTGGTTTTAAATGTTTTCCATAATTCCATTTAAATACCATGTAATAATCTCCATCAATTTCATGTATTATTTTATCTTCAAACTTTAAGGCTCTTACCACAGAAATACCATTTGCTTCTGCAATTTTTGATACTTTTTCTGCAAAATTAATTCTTTCAAATTCCTCTTCATTTTGCATTAATGTTTTATTTAATTTTTTTATAGCATATTCGGCTTTATCTGTTTCTACTCTATACATCCTATTTGAAAGTCCACCATGAATTTGAGTGGTTTTAATAATTTTACTACCTAGCCCAAACTTTATAATTAACTTTTCCATCTTTTTTGTATTACTTTTTCTTAATAAGAGATTATATTCATATGTTCTTCCTTTTACAGTTTCACTTTGTCTATCAATTATTTCTGTAAAATCAAATTTTTCATATATATGCTTTGCTTTTTCATTATCATCTTCTACTCCTAATGTAAACTCTGTTATTCCTTTATTTTCTAGGAGATTAATTACAAAAGCAAATAATTTTTGTCCAAGTCCTTTATT
>CALXPV010000089.1 GCA_944390295.1 uncultured Clostridia bacterium
AAATTTATTTTAATAGTAAACAAAAGAGTAAAGTAAAAGGACACTATTACCTCAAGTGTCCTTTTTGCTTGTTTTATTGTGCAGGAAAAATCGAAGATTTTTGCGTATACAACAAGGTTAGGCTACCTTGGGCCGTCCGAGCGAAGCGAGTGACATGTATTTCGCTGTTGCTTCAGAGACTAGCCTTGCGAAATGCCTTTCTTATCAATATTTTTTTCTGTAAAGCTCTTGACATTTACACTAAAATAGTGTAAAGTATAATAGCATTACAAAAAGAGAAGGTGTAATGATGGAAAAAAACATAGAAATAAGTATATTATCTCAAATTTATAAAAATATGCTAACAGAAAAACAATTCAGTATTTTAGATGAATATTATAATAGCGATTTTTCTTTATCGGAAATTGCAGAAAATTATAATATAACAAGACAAGCAGTAAGAGATAATATAAAAAGTGGAGAAATAAAATTATATGATTTAGAGGAAAAATTAGGGCTTATGAAAAAGATACAAAAACAGGAAGAATTAATTAATAATATTACTTCTAAATTAGATAATATAAAAACAGAAGACACAGAAATAATAAATAACATTAAAAGCGAATTAAAAAAATTATTATAAAATAAGGAGGCAGCGATAATGGCTTTTGAAGGATTATCTTCTAAATTACAAAATATAGCAAATAAATTTAGAGGAAAAGCAAGAGTAACAGAAGCTGACCTTAAAGAAATGCTAAGAGAAGTAAAGCTTGCATTACTAGAAGCTGATGTTAACTATAAAATTGTTAAAGAATTTATTGCAACTATCCAAGAAAAAGCATTAGGTCAAGATGTATTAAAATCTTTAACACCAGGACAACAAGTTATAAAAATAGTTAAAGATGAATTAGTAGAATTATTAGGAGGAGTAGAAAGCAAAATAACATTTTTGCCAAATGCACCAACAATAATTATGCTTGTAGGACTTCAAGGTTCTGGTAAAACAACAACAGCAGGAAAACTTGCAAATATTTTAAGAAAACAAGGTAAAAAACCTTTGCTAGTAGCATGTGATGTATACAGACCAGCAGCTATCAAACAATTACAAGTTGTAGGAGCAAGTTTAAATATACCAGTATTTAGTGATGAAAATTCAAAAAATGTAGTTAATATTGCAAAAAGATCTATAGATGAAGCAATAAAAAAACTAAATGATGTAATCATTCTAGATACAGCAGGTAGACTTCAAATTGATGAAGAACTAATGGAAGAACTTAAAAATGTAAAACAAAGTGTAAGACCACAAGAAATTCTATTAGTTGTAGACAGTATGACAGGTCAGGAAGCAGTAAATGTTGCAAATACTTTTAATGAAAAAGTTGGTATAGATGGTATTATTTTAACAAAATTAGATGGTGACACTCGTGGTGGTGCTGCACTATCTGTTAAAAAAGTAACTGGAAAGCCAATAAAGTATGTAGCAACAGGTGAAAAATTAAGTGATATAGAAGTATTCCATCCAGATAGAATGGCATCAAGAATATTAGGTATGGGTGATGTGCTTTCTATAATAGAAAAGGCAGAAGAATCATTTGATGAAGAAGAAGCTAAAAAAATGGAAGAACAACTAAGAAAACAAACCTTTGATTTAAATGATTATTTAACACAATTAAGACAAGTTAAAAAAATGGGTTCATTTTCTTCATTACTTAAAATGATACCAGGAATGAACCAATTAAAAGATATAAAAGTTGATGATAAAGAATTTGACAGAATAGAAGCAATAATATGTTCAATGACAGAAAAGGAAAGAAGAGATCCACGTTTATTAAATGCAAGCAGAAGAAAAAGAATTGCAAGTGGAAGTGGAACTTCTGTACAACAAATAAATAAATTCATGAATTCTTTTGAAACAACACAGAAAATGATGAAAAAACTTAAATCAGGCAAAGGCATGAAAAACATGATGAAAAATTTAAATCTTAACGATTTAAAAAACTTTAAACCATAGGTTATTAATGTTAATTAATAATAGATAAGTTTGAAATTATTAGGAGGTGAAAAACATGGTAAAAATAAGACTACAAAGAGAAGGAAAGAAAAAAGCACCTTTTTATCATATAGTAGTAGCTGACTCTAGAAGCCCAAGAGATGGAAAAGTTATAGCTAAAATAGGAACATATGATCCAATGACAAAACCATCTACAATAGTTTTAGATACAGAAGCTGTTCAAAAATGGATTAAAAACGGAGCAAAACCAACAGACACAGTTAAAAAATTAATCGATTTAGCAAACAAATAATTACAGGCATGAGGAGGCAACAAATGAAGGAAGTTTTGGAATTAATGATAAAAAACTTAGTAGATGATGCAGAAGCAGTATCTATTAAAGAATTAAACGGTGAAAAATCAATTGTATATGAAGTAAAAGTTTCTGAAGATGATATGGGAAAAGTTATAGGTAAGCAAGGAAGAGTTGCAAGAGCAATCAGAGCTATAATGAAATCTATAGCATCAAAAGAAAACAAAAAAGTTACAATTGAATTCATAGGCTAAAGGTAGGATGATATGGAATATATAGAGATTGGACAAATTGTTAATACAAATGGATTAAAAGGAATTGTAAAAGTAAATCCTTTTACAGATGATATTAATGTATTTGAACAAATTAAATATGTATATATAGATTTTAAAAATGAATTAAAAAAAGTTAAAATAGAGCAAGTTAGATATAATAAAAATCAAGTATTATTAAAACTTGAGGGAATTGACTCTATAGAAGAGGCAGAAAAATATAGAACTTGTTATATAAAAACAGAAAAGAAAAAACAAGAAGATTTAGGTGAAGACACATATTATATTGTGGACTTAATTGGTCTTACTGTATTTTCTACAGAAGGAGAAAATCTAGGAATAATAGATGATGTTTTTCCAACTGGAAGTAATGATGTATATGTAGTTAAAGACAATCTCGGAAAACAAATATTAATTCCTGCCATAGCAGATGTTGTAAAAGAAGTTGATTTAAAAAATAAAAAAATGATAGTAAATCTTATTCCAGGTTTATTATAGGAGGAAAAATGAAATTTAATGTTTTAACACTTTTTCCAGAAATGTTTTCTTCTTTGAATGAAAGTATAATAGGAAGAAGTAAAGAAAAAGGACTAATAGATATTAACTTAATAAATATTAGGGATTTTTCGAAAAATAAACATAAAAAAGTAGATGATACTCCTTACGGTGGTGGCGCTGGAATGGTTATGGAACCAACAGTTGTATATGATGCATTTAAATCTATTAAAGATAAAAAAACAAAAGTTATATATTTATCACCACAAGGTAAAACTTTAAATCAACAAAAAGTGCAAGATCTTGCTAAAGAAGAAAGTATTACATTACTATGTGGACATTACGAAGGTATTGACCAAAGAGTAATTGATACAATAGTAGATGAGGAAATTTCTATTGGTGATTATGTATTAACTGGTGGAGAACTACCAGCAATGGTTTTGATTGATAGTGTTAGTAGATATATAGAAGGTGTTTTGAAAGAAGAATCTATTAAAGAAGAATCTTTTACAAATGGACTTTTAGAATATCCACAATATACTAGGCCAGAAATGTTTTTAGATAAAAGAGTTCCAGAGATATTATTATCTGGAAATCATCAAAAAATAGATGAATGGAGAAGAAATCAATCCATAATAAATACATATATAAAAAGACCAGATTTATTAAAAGAAATTAACCTTTCAGAAAAAGAACAAAAAATGCTAGAGGAATATAAAAATTTAAAAGAAGGAGGAAGTAAATAATGGATATCATTAGATCAATTGAACACGAGCATTTAAAAGAAAAGATACCAGTTCTTAAGGTTGGAAATACTGTAAGAGTTCACCAAAGAATAAAAGAAGGAAATAGAGAAAGAATCCA
>CALXPV010000090.1 GCA_944390295.1 uncultured Clostridia bacterium
TCTTCTGCTGATGGATGATAACATTCTATTCCGTCTAATTCTCTTATTTTTCTTATATCATCTATAAATTCTATGGTGTTTTCAAATTTATATTCAAAAGGATGTGCTAAAAAAGCTTTTCCTCCAGCATTATGTATATTTTCTACTATTTCCTCATAGCTAGGATAATCTAATTCATATTCCATATAATATGGACTTTCTGAATTTGTTAATCCTTTCCTAAAGAACAATCCAAAATTTGTTGCATATTCACCAAGTTTAATTTGATTTTCTTCATATCTTATTACTTCCTTATATATTGAGCTTTCCACAAAAGCTGTAGGATCCTTAGGGAAAACAATATTATTTTTATCGTATTTCAATCCATTTTTGTCACAAATTTTAAAAAGTCTTTCTTTTTGATTATTATGTCTTTCTATTGACTTTTCTTCTGAAAAATACTTTTGTATCCAATCATTTAAAATATTAATGTCATAATCATATGCTAATATTTCAATATTTTTATTTAGCACATGACCTTGTAATTCAACTCCTTTTATTATTTTTCCTAAGAAAATATTTTTATTAAATGCTTCATCTTTGTATTGCATACAATTATTATGATCTGTTATAGATATATATTCTAAATGTTTTTCTTCGCATTGTTTTAATACATCTTCTACAGTTCTATCTCCGTCTGAATAAACTGTATGCATATGTAAATCTATCATTTTTTCCTCCTTAATGTTCACTTTCCCATAATTTTATTCCTTCATCCACATTTATCCAATATAGTTGGATTATAGTTTTATATTTTTTTTCTTCAAAATATTCTATTTCAAACCTTGGATTAAATCTTAATACTGTTTTTTTTGATGGTTCATTATCTTTATCAACAGTTAATAAAACATCTTTTATTCCATGTTCTTTACATTTTTTTAATCCTAAATATAAATTTATATTATTATATCCTTTTCCTCTTTCTGTAGGTCTTATACAATAGCCTATATTTCCATTTAATTTTTTAAACTCTTCATTTAGAGCAAGTCGAATATTAATCATTCCAATAATTTTATCATCTTCTTTTCTTACTAAAAAATATGTTTCAGCTGGTACTCTTTCTTCTGTTACAGGTTGTTTTTTATCTTTTTCTAATTTTTCTAGCCATCCTTCATAATCATCTAAATAACGATATAATCCTCCTACTCCATTTATCTCTGATTTATATTCGTAAAATTCGTTTATAAAATCTATTGCTTTTTCTTTATATTCTAGCGTTGGCGAAACTAGTTCAAACATAATTATTTCTCCTTTCGGTTTATTTTTGTGCTACATATAATGTTGCAGGTCCTGGTATATTTTCTATTTTTTGTAAATTTTCAAATTTTGTTTTTATAATTTTTTCTATTTCACTAAATGTATATACCTTTCCGTCGTTAGAACTTGCTATCATTTCCACTGCAAATTGTACGGCAAATTTAGGGCTTATCTTATCCTCGTTTAAAAAGAAACTAGTTAAAAATAATCTTCCATTTGGATTTAATGCTTCATATATGTTGTTTATTAATTTATTCAAATTTTCCTCATGTTCTTGATGTACAACCGCAAATAAAAATACATCATCATACTTTTCTGTTGGAAAATTTATATTGTAATCACATTCTTCTGAAATTAGTCTATCTTGTAATTTATTCTCTGCTATTCGTTTATTTTGTAATTTTGACATTTCAGATAAATCTAGCATTTTACCTGAAACTGTACTATCATTTTTTGCAACAGTAATAAGATATGTTCCTGCCCCTGCACCAATATCTAATATTCTATGATTAGTAAACTTATAATTTTCTATTAAAAATTTAGCTTGTGGAATTGCATTTGCTTCCATTCCTTTTGCAAAGCTTTCTGCTTCTTTTTCTGTTAAAATACTAAAATTTCCTTTTGATATACTCTCATTTATTATTGCTTTATCTAGATTTTGGTATTTTTTCATAATTGTTTCTGCAAATTCTATATAACCTATTTGATTAAATTCCGATGTTTTGTTTAAAATTTCATTATATGTACTTAAATAATAAGTATTATTTTCCTTTTCAATTAATTTATAAAAAGCAAGCATATTTAAAATAGGCTCTATTCTTTCAAGTTTTATATTAAGACTACTAGATATTTCGTTTAATGATATTTTTTTATTTGATAATACGTTAAAAAGACCTATTTCTTTTGCAGTTATAATTATATTTGTAATTTTATAACTATTTACTAAATCTTTAAAATCTTTTATTTGATTAAAAATTTCCATCCTTTCCTCCCGTCAAATAATGAACTTTGCTACCTATCCTCTACAATAAATATTTTTTGTCATCAAAAATATCTAATGAATAAATCTCATTGTTTATAAATGATTCAAATGTTGCTTTATTTGTATCTAGTGCCCTTAATGTATTTTTATCCATATTTTTTATATCTTCTATATCAATCCATTTGACATCTAATATTTCATTTTTATCAAATTTAATATTTTCATTTATAATTTCTGCTGTAAATTCTACTATTAAAGTTGGAATACCTTTTTGATATACTGTTTTAATTGGCAATAAACCTGTTAATTTTACATCACATCCAGTTTCTTCTTTTACTTCTCTAATAGCGCCTTCCATAATGCTTTCTCCCTCATCAACATGACCTGCTGGGAAATTCCATTGTCCATAATATTTTTCATTTGCTTCTTGTACCATCAAAATTTTATTATCTTTTTTTATAACACAACCTGCTACTATATCCATAATTTTATCTCCTTTAAAATATTTCCATACAATTTTTACATAATAGGGATTTTAGGACCGTCCCCTAATCCCTATCTAATATATTTATTAATTCCTTATAATTTTGTACTTTATAATCAGCTAATTTCTCTATTTCTTCTCTATCTGCATCTGAATATTTGTCATACATATTTATCACTTCAATTCCTGCATTTTTAGCTGATTTAACACCAATTAAAGCATCTTCTACAACTATGCACTCTTCCGGTTTGACATCTAATTTTTCTAATATCTTGTTATATATTTCTGGATCTGGCTTTTTATGTACAACATCTTCTTTACTTAGAATAACCGAGAATATTTCATCAATATTTACTTTTTTTAATATTTTTCTATATAAGTCAAGTCTTGACTTTGGAGTTGTCGTAGCTAGTGCTAATATAAATCCTGCTTCTTTTAATTTTTTTAATAAAATATCAGCATCTTTTTTATAATCCACTTCACTCATAAGTAATTTATTAGATATTTCCCATCTAGTTTTTAAAATTTCTTCTGCAGTCTTATTTGTATTAAATCTTTCTTTTAGCCAACTACAATATTGTAAATAAATGTCTCCACTTTTAAACTCTGCAAGTAATCTATCTCTTAATTGACCTATATCTTTTGATTGTATGTTATTCTCTTTAAAAAACTCATCTACAGTTTTATTAGTAAATCTTTTTATTAAGCTTTCATCTGTTTTATTCCATATTCCCATAGAATCAATAAGAGTTCCATCCATATCAAATATTATAACTTTTTTATTTTTAAACATTTGTTACTCCTTAATAAATTTTATATCTTCAATATCAATTATATCTGCTAAAATATCTGCCCTTTTATTATTTTTTTCTGGTAAAATTCCCAAACTAATTATTTTATCATTACTTTCAAAATCTTCAAA
>CALXPV010000091.1 GCA_944390295.1 uncultured Clostridia bacterium
TATTCCTCCTTAATTATCTCTTTCTTCTCTATGCAAGTTTATTCCACTCTCCCTATTTCTATTCATATTTTTAAAATCATTTTTACTAATTTTTCCTACTAGATAATATGTATCTTCCAAATGTTTTTTTGTATCCATCTCTAATTTTGTCATTTTTATATTGTTTCTTAATTTTTCGTTTATGTTATTTGGAATATATCTTTGAATAGGTATAAAAATAGGGTCATTTTTTGCTTTTTTAGCAAAAGAACTATCCATACTTACAGCTCTATCTAAATAAGTAATTGCTGTTTCTTGTTTACCTTTTATCAAACAAATTCTAGCTAATTGATAACAACTTTCTGGCTCTGTTTCTTCTACTTTTAGTCCTTCCATAAAATATTTTTCAGCTTCATCTATATCATCATACAATAAAGAAATTATACCTAAGTTATAATATCCTTTATAGTTTAGTGCATTAATTGTTGCCGCTTTTTCATAATATAATTTAGCATTCTGAAAGTCGTTAAGTCTTGTATATGCTATTCCCAAATTATAATAAATTTCAAAATTATCTTTATTATATCTTAATGCATTTGTATATACATTAATTGCTTCTTTAAAATTTTCTTGCTCACATAATAATTTTCCTAAAAGTTCAGAAGCTTCATAATAGTCCGGTTTTATATGTATTAAATTATTTAACATTTCTATAGATTCATCTTTTTTGCCTAGGTTTTCCAGTAATGCTGCTATTTTATAATATGACTGATAATCTTTTTTATTAATATCTATGGCTTTTACATATTCGTCTATAGCTTTTCTCATTCCACCTTCTTTTTCGTAAGTTTGAGCCAATAATTTATGTCCATAGTAGCTTTCTGGATATTTATTTATTAAATTTAATAATAATGTTTTTGATTTTTTACTATTTTTTAGCAAATTAAATATTCTTGCACTTGTTAAATAAATTATTTCTGAAACATTATACCCATATTTTTCTAATATAATTATTGCAAGTGGTAATACTACTGCTAAAATATATGTAATTACCCTTATAAACGTCCCTAAATATTTTCCTAATAAAATTTCTACTAAACCTATTGCAATTCCAATTGCTTCTAATAGAATTGGTACTACATATGCTGTATCATTCTTTTTGATTATTTTAGAAAATATTATTATAAAAAGAGAAAAGGATAATATATTAAAAACAATTCTTTCCAACATCTCTTTTTCTCCTTACTTTATTTTAGAAATTTCTCATTATAATTTTTTATACATTTTTCTATAATTTTTTCAGCATCTTCTCTGCCTAACATTTCTTTTACTTCTGTCTTTTTATTTTCTAATTGTTTATACACTTCAAAAAAATGCATTATTTCTGCAGATAATTGTGATGGTAAATCTTTTATATCTTTATAATCATTTAAAAATGGATCTGATTTTGGTATAGCAATTATTTTTTCATCTAAAGAATTGCTATCTGTCATAATCATTACACCAATTGGATAACATTCGACTAATGTTAATGGTACTATTTTTTCTTGACATATTACTAATACATCTAATGGATCTCCATCATCTGCATATGTTCTTGGTATAAAACCGTAATTTGCTGGATAGTGTGTAGATGTATATAACACTCTATCTAATTTTAATAATCCTGTCGCTTTATCTAATTCATATTTATTGGAACCACCTTTTTCTATTTCTACTACTGCAACAAAATCATCGTATTTAATTCTATCTGCTGATATATCGTGCCAAATATTCATTTTTCTACCTCCTATGCTTTAATTATTTTAAGCTAATTTTGTAAAAAAGTCCATAAATTTTTATATATTTAATAAAATTATAATATTTTTTTAAACTCAATCTTTACTATTTTTTATATTTATGGAACAAATAGGAAAGCCTTAATATTTATATTAAGTTCATATTTTTTGCATAGCTTTCCTTAAAATTGTATAAAACAAAATAGACTAGCTTAATGCTAGTCTATTATATATTCATTTCTAATTAAATTCCTTTATAATCTCTTACTTTTTTATAAGCATATATTGCAGCTACTGCTGATACTCCTAACACTACATATAATACTGTGCTATCTTCTATTCCAGTTTCTGGTAAATTAGTATTTCCTGTATTATTAACTGTTGGTGTTAATGTTGAAGAAACTCCTGCACTGTTAGCAGGTGTATTATTTGCAGGTGTGTTATTTGCTGGAGCTGTTTCTGTTGTTGTTGAACCAGTACTATTATTTCCAGGTTCTGCAAGAACGATTGCCTCTGCATTAACATCTAATGTTACCGCAACTAAACTTATTAAAATAGCAATTAATAAAAAACCTTTAATTAAAACATTTCTCTTCATCTTATTACCTACTTTCCCCAAAACTTTCTATCTTTTGTAATTGTATACTCAATACTAATAATAATGATACAACATTTTTAGATAAATTGCAACATATTTTATATATTTTTTTATTTTTCTTAATTATACATTAAATCTGAATAATACTACATCTCCATCTTGCATTATATAATCTTTTCCTTCTGAACGCATTAATCCTTTTTCTCTTACTTCATTTAATGAACCTAATCTTATTAAATCATCATAAGATACTATTTCAGCTCTAATAAACCCTCTTTGAATATCGGAATGGATTTTTCCTGCTGCTTCTGGTGCTTTAGTCCCTTTCTTTATTGTCCAAGCTCTAACTTCTGGTTCTCCTGCAGTTAAAAATGACATTAACCCTAGTAAATCATAGCTTGCCTTTATAACTTTATCTAATCCAGACTCTTCCATTCCTAATGCTTCTAACATTTCTTTTTTATCATCATCATCTAAACCTGATAATTCCTCTTCTATTTTTACACATAATTTAATAACTTTAGCATTTTCATTTTTCGCATATTCTTTAACTTTTTTTACATATTCATTATCTTCTCCAATTTCATTTTCTGAAACATTTGTAACATATAAAATTGGCTTCATTGTTAATAAAAAGCTGTCTTTTAAAATATCTTGTTCTTCTTGTGATAATTCTAAAGTTCTTGCTGGTTTTCCTTCTTCTAATGTCTCCTTTACTTTTTCTAATAAATCTACTTCTGCTTGATAAGATTTATCACCTTTTAACATTTTCTTAGCTCTATCTATTCTTTTATTAACTGTTTCTAAGTCTGCAAAAACAAGTTCTAAATTTATTGTTTCTATATCTCTTATAGGATCTATAGAACCATCAACATGTACTATATTAGGGTCTTCAAAACATCTTACAACTTCTAATATGCTATCAACTTCTCTTATATGTGATAAAAATTTATTTCCTAGACCTTCTCCTTTGCTTGCACCTTTTACTAGTCCTGCTATATCTACAAATTCTATTACAGCATGTGTAATTTTCTCTGGATTATATATTTTTGCCAAATTATCTAATCTTTCATCTGGTACTGGTACCATTCCTACATTTGGTTCTATTGTACAAAATGGATAATTTGCACATTCTGCACCAGCTTTTGTTATTGCATTAAACATTGTACTTTTTCCTACATTAGGAAGTCCTACTATTCC
>CALXPV010000092.1 GCA_944390295.1 uncultured Clostridia bacterium
AAGCAATCTGCACATGTGGCGAAGCCACTTTTCTTATATAGAAAAGTTCTCACGAAGTGAGATTTATTCTCTGAATTAAATATATCAAATCTTATTTTTTTTTACAAGTAAATTTAAAATTTGATTGTAAAAAAATAAATGACGTTAATATTGAAAACTATAAAATTTACATAACGTGTTTGACAAACATGCAAATCTTTAGTATAATAACAAACAGTGGTTATCCAAAAAATGGATACAATAAAGAGATTTAAGTTTTATGTATGAAAACGAAGAATAACTGTAAAACTATATATAGTTCGGAAAAAATAAAAATATATAGGGTATAATATAGTTATAATTAATGAGCGAAATGTTAGTAAATTAAAAAAGAGAATATTATTAAAATAAAATAGTGTTTGTTATTTTGCCTAAATTAATATTTTAAGGAATTTATATTAAATTTAGGATTATATTTATTGTAATTAATGAGATAAAATATTTAAAAGTGTAGTGCGGAATAAAAGTAAATATTAAGTAATTTATTACATTTAGGTTCATTATTTCTTCTAATCATAAATAAGTTTAAATTTATTTAAATAAAGAAAGAAGGAGTAGATGAAAAATATGACAGATGACAAAAACATAATTAATAATGACAAAACTAATAGTCACAACACAAAAAGAAGGAGAACACCATATAAGAAAAATACTACAAATAAAAATGTAGAAAAAACAAATATAAAAAAGGAAACTAAGATAACAAGAAAAACTACTAAGAAAGCAGTAGTAAAAGAGGATTTTAGATTTAAAGGAAGTAATTTGAAAATAATTCCTTTAGGTGGATTACACGAAATAGGAAAAAACATTACAGTTTTCGAATATGAAAATGATATTATAATTGTAGACTGTGGTTTAGCTTTCCCAGAAGATGATATGCTTGGAGTAGACTTAGTTATACCTGATATAACATATCTAGAAAAAAATAAAGATAAAATAAGAGCTTTATTTATAACACACGGACATGAAGACCATATTGGTTCTATACCATATTTATTAAAGAAAATTAATGTTCCAATATATGCAACAAGATTAACTTGTGGTCTTATAAGAAATAAATTGGAAGAACATAAATTATTAAAATCTACAAAATTAATAGAAGTAAAACAAGGTGAAACAGTAAAAGCAGGAAAGTTTAATGTTGAATTTATAAGAAGTTCACACAGTATTCCAGATTCTGTAGCACTTGCTATTAAGTCTCCAGTAGGAACTGTAATACACACAGGTGACTTTAAAATAGATTATACACCAATAGATGGAGAAATAATGGACTTTGGGCGTCTAGCAGAACTTGGAAATGAGGGAGTTCTAGCACTTATGTCAGACAGTACAAATGCAGAAAGAAAAGGATATACTATGTCTGAAAAAACAGTTGGAGATGTTTTTGAAAGATTATTCCAAGGTTGCAGAAAAAGAATTGTTGTTGCAACATTTGCTTCAAACGTACACAGAGTTCAACAAATTGTAAATTGTGCAGTAAGATATAATAGAAAAATTGCAGTTTGTGGTAGAAGTATGATAAATATGATAAACACAGCAAGAGAATTAGATTATATAAAAGTTCCAGACAATGTGTTTATAGATATAGATATGATTAAAAACTATACAGATGATCAATTAGTAATAATAACAACAGGAAGCCAAGGAGAACCAATGTCAGCACTTACAAGAATGGCCTCAGGAGAACATAGAAAAGTTCAAATAACACCAGATGATCTAATAATTATATCTGCAAATCCAATACCAGGAAATGAAAAATTGGTTTCTAAGGTAATAGACGATTTAATGCAAATAGGAGCAGAAGTTATATATAGTTCTTTAGAAGATGTACACGTTTCAGGACATGCTTGCCAAGAAGAACAAAGATTAATGCTATCTTTAGTAAAACCAAAATACTTTTTACCAGTGCATGGTGAATATAGACAATTAAAAGCCCATGCAGAAACAGCAGAAGAAATGGGAATAGAAAAAGAAAATATATTTATGCTTACAAATGGTAGAGTATTAGAAATGAATCCAGATGAAGCTAAATTTACAACTTCAGTACAATCTGGTAGAGTATTAGTTGATGGATTAGGTGTTGGAGATGTTGGAAATATAGTACTTCGTGATAGACAACATTTATCTCAAGATGGATTAATTATAATTGTTATGACAATGGATTCTTCTACAGGAGAAATTATTGCAGGACCAGATGTAATTTCTAGAGGTTTCGTATATGTAAGAGAATCTGAAAACTTAATGGAAAATGTTAAAGCAGTTATTAGAAATGAAATAGACAAATGTGAAAGAAATCATATTACAGATTGGTCTACAATTAAATCTACATTAAGAGATAATTTAAAAGATTATATAGCACAAAAAACAAAGAGAAATCCTATGATTTTACCTATTATTATGGAAGTTTAATAAACTGAAAAAAGGTGAAAATCTTTAATAGTTAGATAAATAGCAGCAGCCAAGCATGTGCTTGGCTGTTGTTGCTATTTGATAGCATCGTTTGGAAGTAAATCCGGGTTATCGTCAGGATAAAAGGATTCTACTTCATAAGGAACGTCAGCGAAAAATCTACGTATATTTCCATCGGTGAAATATACATATCCTTTTCCACGTTCGAGATCCTTAACATTTTCGAAGCTTCTTTCTTTGCCGTTCCAAATAATAGTTACATTGTTTTGTTCCATGTAGTCCTCCTTCTGCCAAATTCTGGCATCTCATTTTTTCGAAAGCTATCACCTTTAATTATACTATATTTTAAGCTTTTTCGCAAACTTAGTATCTCTATAAAGCATAAGTAGAAATATATTGACATAATGCTTTAATATCTGAATTAGCACTAAGTTCAAATCTTATAGTGCCTAATCCACTAAGCGTAACATCTAATTCAGAATCAATGTCAAAAGTACCAGAAGTCTCTATAGAAAATGCTTGCATTTTATTATAAGGGATAGAAGTAAAATCTACTTTTTTACCTGTAATGCCTTGTGTGTTAATGGCTATGATTCGCTTGTTTGTGAAGATTAATTTATCTCTTATTGAAGAAAAAGAAAAACCAATATTTTCTCCTGGTGCTAAAAGATTAGAAACTAAATTATTAGCTTTTTCATTTGGATATGGACTTAATTTTATTAAAGATTTGTTGTTAAAATCAATCATATTATTACCTCCGTTTTTTGATAAATATTATCATATAAAAATATTAAAGTAAAGAATAAGGTGATGTGTATTTCTACACATCACCTCCTTTTACTGCTTTGTCCATGTCGAAAACTTCAGTACATTCCAATAAAAACATGAACAAATTGTGCAAAATTAGCTTTTGCAATTAAATTGTTCAACCATTAAATATATATTACTTATATATTTATGTCAACGGAACAAGAGGTTTTGCTAT
>CALXPV010000093.1 GCA_944390295.1 uncultured Clostridia bacterium
TATTTAACTCATATTATTCTTTGCAAAAGCTTATTTTTTTATTTAACATTATTACTCTTTGTGTTAGAATGTATTTATAAATTACTTAAAAGGAGAAATTATATGGAATATCTAGATATTTATGATGAAAACGGAAATCCTATTGGAAAAGAAACAAGAGAAAATGTTCATAAGAATGCATTATGGCATAAAACTGTACATTGTTGGTTATATGATAAAGAAGGCAATATTTACTTTCAAATAAGAAAAGATGAAAATCAATTATACACTACTGCATCTGGTCATCTTCTAACTGGGGAAACTGTAAAGCAAGCATTCGCAAGAGAAATTCAAGAAGAAATTGGTATAGATGTAAACTACGAAAAAGCCGAAGCAGTAAACATTTATAAATATAAAGCAGATAAAATAAAAAAAGATGGTTCCGAATTTCATGATAGAGCATTTTCTAATGTTTATGTTTGTGAATATGATGGAAGTGAAACAAACTTTAAATTTGATCCTAATGAAGTATTAGGACTTGCTAAAGTTAATGCCAAAAACACTTTAAATTTATTAAAAACAGAAAGTGGAAATATTTCTGGAGAATTAATTACAAATACAACATCCCCAAAAACTTTTGATATAAATGATTTTTTAGTAATGCCTGGAGAAACAGCTTTTGAAAAATACAAAGATGTTCTAAATAAAGTTATATCTTTAACACAAAAATAAAGCTCTGCATAAGCAGAACTTTATTTTTTGCTTTTAGCTATTGTGTTTGCATTTACTACAATTGCATTTGAATCTACAACATTTGACGTTGTTGTAGTAATTGAATCTATTGTATTATTTGATATTACATTTTCTTTTTTCTTTTTAGATTTATTACTCTTTTTAGACTTTGATTCTTCTGCAAATTTTTCTTTATTTTCATTTATTTCATCTATAGAAAGACTAAACAATGAACTTACCATTTGCTCTGACTGATTTTCATCAACTATAAAAAATGATAACGCTCCAAGATAATCTGCAACTCCAGGCAAAGCTTCTGTTTTCATATTTTCCACATTAAATTCTGTAGCAGATGGAATATATTTTATTAATTCTGATATTGATAAATTAGTTTGTATATTATCAAAAACAATTTCTAATATCTCATTTAATTTTAATATATTATTACTAGAAAGTATTTGTTCTGCAGCAGCTTTTATAAATTCTCTTTGAGTTCTCATTCTTCCTAAATCTTGTTCTCCATATTCTTTTGGATATGTTGACATATCATTATTATGTCTAAATCTAAGTACTTTTACTGCATTTTCTCCATTTAATAATTGATATCCTTTATTTATATATATGTGTAAATCTTGAGTCGGATCATCATACCACATATCTATTGGAACATCAAAATATATTCCTCCTACAGCATCTATTACTTTTTCTAATGCATTATTATTTATAACTACATAATTTCTTACATCTACTCCTGTTAACTTTCTAACAGCCTTTAATGTATTTTCTGGCGATTTTTGATATAAAGCATTAATTTTATCATAAGATGTTGTATTATCTTTATCGTCTCCAACAAAAGTATCTCTTGGTATTGAAAGAATTGACACCTTTTGCTCTTGTGGAAAATACGCACATAACATAATTGTATCTGTTAGTTCTGTACTTATATCTTCACTTATTCCCATTACAAGACAATATAATGGTTCTAGATTTTGAATGTCTTCTTCTTGCTGTCCTATACTTGTCATAAGCATTCCTCTAAGTGTTAAACCATTTTTTGCTAATCTTCCACAAAAAAGCCCTACTATCATAATCATAAGTAATGTTATTGCAGTAATGATTACATATATTTGTTTCCTTTGCCTTGTTTTCGCTTTTGTATGTTCTGGAAATTTCATTATTCTCTCCTTTATTTTAGTAATTCTATTGCTTTGTTTAATTGAGTATCTTTATCTTTTGGTACATTAAGTACATTTTTATATTCGTCTGGTAATTCTACTTTTTCATCTGGCTCTATTCCAATTTTATTTATTTTGTTTCCATTTGGTGTATAATATTCATTTGTAGTAATTTTTAGTCCACTTTCATCAGGTAATGTTAGTAATTCTTGTATAACACCTTTTCCAAAAGTTACTGTTCCTACAGAAGTTGCTATATTGTAATCTTTTAAAACTCCTACCAATAATTCTGATGCACTGGCTGTATTTTCATTGGTTAGAACTATTACAGGTAAATCTACTTTTTCATCTGTCTTTGATTTTCTAACTTCTTCATTTCCTTCTTTATCCTTTGTTATTAGTAATGTGGCATCTTTATCTGTAAATAAATCTGCTATTGCTAGTGCTTCATCTACAATTCCACCACCATTATTTCTTAAATCTATAATTAATGATTCAATATTTTTACTTTGTAGTTCTTCTAATTTTTCTTCAAATTCAACACTACAATTTTCATCAAAAGAAGCTATTTTTAAATATCCAATTTTATCTTCGTAAATTTCAGATTCAACGTGATTTACTTTTACATTTTTTCTTTCTACTTCTAAATCAATAGTTTCTTCTCCTCTTAAAATTTGAAGTTTAACTTTTGATCCTTCTTCACCCTTCATCTTGTTTGAAGCTTCTTCTATATCTTCACCAGTTACTTCTTCTCCATCTATTTTTACGATATAGTCTCCTGGTCTAATTCCTGCTTCTTCTGCTGGTGATTCTGCTATTGGTGCAATAACTCTTATAGCATTATTTTCAACATCTTGAATAATATATACACCTATTCCTACATAAGCTCCTTCAATATTATTACTTTTATATTCTTCTAATTCTTCTTTTGTAAAATATTCTGAATATTCATCTCCCAATCCTGCTACATAACCTTTTACTGTACTTTCTAGTATTTTATTTTCATCTATTTCTCCTAAATAATCTGCATCTATATTAGCTTGAACAATTCCTAATTTCGTTTCTATTTTCTCTATTAAATCTTTATTTCCTGTATTGTTAGATATGATTATTGTAATCATTGATGTTATTAATGCTGTTACAATTACTGTTAATAATATACATTTTACAAAAAAACTTTTTGAAAAATTATTTTCTTCCATATTTCCCTCCTCGAAAATTCTTTATTATTATACTACAAAAATTATTATATAGTATATATTTTTTACAAAATTTCTCCTACTAGAAAAACTTTCCTATACTAGAACAAATCTCGCTTCGCGAGAACTTTTCTCTACTTTTTTATTTAACTATTTATATTTAAGTTCTCGAAGAAGCGTAAAGATTTGTAGACGCGAAAAATTGCATAGCAATTTTTCTGTGCAATGTTATTTTTTGTGGTATAGGAAAAAGTAATTTTTCCTATACTACAAAAAAGGAGTAGTATATGAATATTTCATACCTA
>CALXPV010000094.1 GCA_944390295.1 uncultured Clostridia bacterium
CCATGGCCATTAGTAATAGGACTATTAGCATTAGTAGGACTAGAAGGAATAACTTTAAGTTATGCGAGAGTTTTAACAAATAAACAAAAGAAAGTAAGAAAAAGAAGTAAACATAGCAAATAGGGATTAGGGGACGGTCCTAAAATCCCTCTAAAATAAAAATATTTATATTCTAGTATAATTAATCAAAATTATGCAATAATACAATTTAGTCAAATAAATAATTTATTTCATAAAGCCTAAGGAACATTTCTTATTAAAGAGATGTTCCTTTTTGTCGTATGAAAATATAAAATATTAAATAATAAAATTGACTAGCAATAAAACTTATGTTGAAATAAATGTATAGGAAGAACACAAAATGGAACGAAAAATGTCGAACATATTACTAAAATGGAAAGAAGATAATGAAAAAATGCCATTAATTGTATATGGAGCAAGATAGGTTTATTATGTAATAAATTCGCAATACCAGTAAATGCAATTATTGGGGAAAATAATAACTTAAATGACTTTAAAGGACCTTTAGCAGAAAATTACGTGTGTAGTAGTTTAATTAAATGTGGTTTGATTCCATATTATTGGGAATCTAATGGAAAGGCAGAGGTGGATTTTGTTGTTCAGGATAAAATTGGAAATATAATTCCTATTGAAGTAAAATCTGGTATTCATACAAGAACAAAGAGCTTAAACGTATTTAAAGGTTTATATAACATTCCATATTCTATTAGAATATCTACTAAGAATTTTGGATTTGAAAATAATATTAAATGTATTCCATTATATAGTGTTTTTTGTTTAGATACATTATTATAATAATATAATCAGAAAAACAAAGATTAGAAAATATTATTGTAGTGAATTATAAAAATTAGACAATACTAATTTGAAATCTAAAAATGTGAAAAAATGTCGTAAAAACACTTCGAAAAAAAATAATAAACGACAGAAGAAGAGATAGAAGAAATCATTAAGAACGAAGAAAAATAGTACCAAAAAAGGCTTACTTTAGTAAGCCTTTTTAAGTAATAAATTTAAATCATAAAACCAATTAAATCAAAGAAAATTCCGAAAATAGCACCTATAGCAAATAATAATACTGTAATCTTTATATTTTCTTTTAAGTCGTCATTTGTTCTAAATAAAACTAGCAATCCAACACCAGTATTAACAAGTAATCCTGAAATCATTGTTGCAAAGTTAAGAACATCTGAAACATATAATTGTGTAATAATTACAGAAGATGCACAGTTTGGAATTAAACCAACAAGTGCGGCTATAATTGGACCAATTACAGGAGTTGAATTTAATATATGTGACAATCTTTCTTCACCAATAAAATATATAATTAAATTTAAAACAAAAGTAATTATTAAAATATATAAAGTAATATTTATAGTATGTTTAATAGCTGATTTGATGATACCATGTTCGCAATCACAATGCTCATGCTCACATAAATCTTTAATTTCAGGTTCATCTTCAGATGTTTCGAATTTTCTTCTAAAGAATAAATCTATTAAGAAACCAACTAAAACAGCTATAGCCAATTTTATTAAAAGTATAGTGACAATAGTACCAATATCAACTGCTTCTGATATTAATATAGGTAACATTTCATCAGAAGTAGATAAAAACACTGCAATTAATGTTCCAAGAGTAATTATTCTAGCAGAATAAAGACTAGAGGCTGCAGCAGAAAATCCACATTGAGGAACTATTCCCAAAAGCCCTCCCCATAAAGGACCAGAGCGACCAGTTTTCTTTATGAAATCTTTTGTTTTTTTACTAGTTTTATGTTCAATAAATTCCATTATTATATAAGTTATTAATAGAAATGGAATTAATTTAACTGTATCTATAAGAGTATCTAAAATAACATCCCACATAATAAACCACCTTTAATTTTTATATAGTAGGAGAGTTCGGAGAACTTTCCTACTATATAATAGTAATAATAATGGGCATAGCCCATATGTATTAAATTGCAATTTAAATTTTTGACATAGCCTAATTTTACTATAAAATGCCAATATTTTCAAGTAAGCGGTTGCAAATACGAAAAAAATGTGATAAAATATGCACGTTGAAAAGAGAGATCTTTTCTCCTTACCCATTTTGTGATGGGTTATATATCCATGAGGAGGTGAAAAATAATGAATAAATACGAAAGTGTTATCATTATTAATCCATCTATTGAAGAACAAGCTATAAAAGATTTAGTTAAAAAATTCACAGATTTGATTAATAATGAAGGAAAAGTTGAATCAGTTGATGAACGCGGAACACAAAGATTAGCATATCCAATCAAGAAAAAAGAAGAAGGATATTACGTAGTAATCAATTTTGAAGCAAAACCAGATTCAATTGACGAATTAGAAAGAAACTACAGAATAGAAGATAACATCATGAAATTTATCGTAGTTAGAAAAGAAGACTAATTCGTGGGGGCCTTTATAAAAAGAAAGGTAAGGTAAAAATATGAACAAAGTAGAATTATTAGGTAGATTAACAAGAGATCCAGAAGTAAGATATACACAAACAAATAACACTTTAGTTGCTTCTTTTTCTTTAGCTGTTAATAGAAGATTTGTACGTCAAGGAGAAGAAAGACAAGCAGATTTTATCAACATAGTTGCATGGAGCAAATTAGGTGAATTTTGTAGCAAATATTTTAAAAAGGGTCAACAAGTTGCTATTATAGGAAGAATTCAAACAAGAACTTGGGATGATGACCAAGGTCAAAAACACTATATAACAGAAGTTGTAGCTGAAGAAGCTTATTTTGCAGAAGGAAGAAGAGACGCAGAATCTGCAGGAAGTTTTGATAACGCATTTGGAGCTATGCCAACAGGTGGAGATTCAGATTTTGAAACAACTTCAAACGATGATTTACCATTTTAATGGAAAGGGGGTAAAACTAAATGGCAGACAAAAAACAAAATAGAAGAAATAATAGAAATGATGAAGATTACAATCCAAGATTTAGAAAAATGAGAAAAAAAGTTTGTCCTTTATGTGCAGACAAAGATCTTGTTTTAGATTATAAAAATGCAGACCAATTAAAGAAGTTTGTAAATGATAAAGGTAAAATATTACCAAGAAGAGCAACAGGTGCTTGTGCTAAACATCAAAGAGATATTACATTAGCAGTTAAAAGAGCAAGACATATTGCTGTATTACCATATACACAAAACTAATTATATTATTTTTAAAGCCGTAGCTATAAGTGCTACGGTTTTTTGTATACGATGGAAAAATATA
>CALXPV010000095.1 GCA_944390295.1 uncultured Clostridia bacterium
TTTTTTATTATTTTACAAATTATTTATTTCTATTTCTTCAACGATATATCCTTTTCCACCTACTAAAACATTTGATATCAAATTATTATTTTCTTCTAAAAAAACAATAATTTGAGATGGATTATCTAATTCATATCCTTGTTCAAATACATATTTATTCTTTTTTATTCCATATTTAAATAAGTAACAAGCTAAAGCACAATTTGAAGTTCCAGTTGCAGATTCCTCATTTATTCCATATAACGGTGCAAAATTTCTACAAATTGCTGTTAATTCTTCATCATTATTTAATGTAAACATATGCATACCAATTACTTCTTTTTCTTTACTTATCTTTTTCATTTCTTCAAAATTAGGTTTTATTTTTCTTAAACTTTCTCTATTATCTATCGGAACTAATATATCCTTTAGACCCGTAGAAACAATTTGTATTGGATACTCTTCATCTAGCATATTAGTATCTATGCATTTTTCTATTTCATGTTTATCTATAATATCATAATAATTTGGTAAATTTTGTTGCATTAGTATTAAGTCTTTCTTTATTTGTATATTTAATATTCCTGATTTTGTTTCTATTTTATATGATGATTTACTTAATTTTTTTAAATTATTTAAAACTACAAATGTAGCAATAGTAGCATGTCCACATAATGGTACTTCTTCTACTGGCGTATAATATTCCAACTTAAAATCTGCTTTATCACTTTCTGAAATAAATGCTGTTTCTGAATATCCTAATATTTCGGCTACCTTCATTTTTTGTTTGACAGTCAAATTATAATCATTGATTAAAACCCCTGCTTTATTTCCTCCTTTTTCATCTTTAGAAAAGGCACTTGCTACATATACTTTTATCATAAATTCATTTTCTCCTTTTTTATAAATTATTAATGTTTTTCAAACTTTTTACTCTGCTTTTATATCTTTTTATTATATCTAAATTAGCACAACTAATCATAATTAATAAAATCTTCTTTTAACAATCCTGTTACATGTTCATCAACATATTCTTTTGTTGCTAAGCATAAATATTTTTTCTTCTTATTCCCTCATCTTTATAACCTAATTTGTGTTGCATATTCTTAGATTTTTCATTACCTGTAAAATATCCATTTTCTAATCTTCTTAAATTTAATTTTTCAAAGCAATATTTTGCTCTTGTACTAAATGCTTCTATACCATATCCATTTTTTTGATATTTTTCGTTTATCCATATTCCACCACCAGCAGTTCCATCTTTCGATTAGTTTGAGGAATTTTATAAAACAATGAATTTTTAGATACTTCCATATGTGCTATATCTACTTTTAAATTTGTGCACATCTCTATTAGTTGTAACACTTGATTTAAAATTCTCATAATATTTGTAAAACTTTCAACTCTTTTAAAAATCAGCTCTACTGTCATATATTGTTCAAATATAACTTTTTCCGTTTTTATAATATAATCATGTTTTCCAAGCCATGATATAAATTCTAATTTTATAATATCATTTATTCTATATGATACTTTATTTTTAAAATGATATTTCAAATTAATAGGTTTCTTTCTTGTAGTATTCTTTATTGATGAGGTAAATCCATTTAGTTCGCTCCATTCTAAAGAATTTGTAAATCTTACTCTTAGTTTGTTAAAAGTTACATTTTCAATTTTTTTAAATAGTAAACCATATATACAAAAATTACAATCTATTAAAATTGATGTCCTTCCTGAACCTAAGTATGAATTTTTTTCTTAAAGTAGTACAATCTAGCAATGTTATTGGTGTATTGTCCATAAAGGATGTACCATAAATTAAATCTATTTTCTCTGGAAACGTATAATCAGGCCAAAATGGATTTTCTTCATCTATATATTGTAACAATAATCGTATCATCTTCTTATTTTTTAAAATATATAGTTCACCTTTATATTCTTTATTTTCTATATTCCAAATTCCACTTATTTTTATTTCTTCCATTTTTTCTCCTATAATCTTATTATTTATATTAAATATATCAGAAAAATTTAATTTTCTCAACAACTTAAATTTTATATTCAGATTATAGCTGATAATAGTTATTATCTATGAGTTTTCCGAGCAGAATATCAACAAATAATTTTTAAAAAAGTCATATAATGCTTATAATTACTGTAATTAAAGCATTTTTTTATTTTGTCAATTTCCCGAGCAGGAAATTTGCATATCAAATCTCTATAATACTCGATTTCAATACTATTACAAAGAATATTTTTCCGAGCAAAACTTCCGAGCAGATTCCGAGCAGAAAACAAAAATTAATGAATAATGGCAAATAATTTTGAAAATAGATTGAATAATGAAAATAGCTAAAATGCAATCATATCAATACTTTCAAATACTTTTGAATAAAAATAAAAAAAGCTGAAATTGGTCAAAATTTCAACTTTTTGGTGCAGATGGCCGGAATCGAACCGGCACGAGGTTTAACCCTCGCAGGATTTTAAGTCCTGTGCGTCTGCCAGTTCCGCCACATCTGCATGTCTGTTTTGCAACTGACAATGTGTATTATAATACCTATTAATAGTATTTGTCAATACATTTTTTTATTTTTTTTTAATTATTTTGTATCTGTTACTTCTTCTTTTATATTGCTTTTGTCATTAGCTATCCAACGCATAACTTTTATATCTTTATATGCGTCTAATACATTTGAATATTTATTACTTTCTTCTTCCCAAATTGATGCAGGAACTTTATCAAAAGCACTAAAAACCTTTTCTGCTTCCTTTAAAAATATTACTTGTTGTTGCAAGCTCATTTTTTCATAATTTTTTGCAATTTTATCTAGCTTATCTAATTCTTGGTTTGCTTCAATAAAAGTCCAAAAATCTTTTACTGTAAGTCCTGCCATTCGTATTTGCATGACAGCAAATACTGCCAAGCCAAATATAATTAGTATTAATACGTATATTATTAGCATTAATGCTGCCATAGTCACACCTTCCTATTTTTTACTTTACTAATTATATCATACCTATTTTTTATTTGTAAATAAAAAGGATATTATTTAAAATAATATCCTTTATATACAATAATATTATATTAATTATTTAGAAAAATATCTTTTTAATAATCCGTCAAATCCTCTTCCATGACGAGCTTCATCTTTAGCCATTTCATGA
>CALXPV010000096.1 GCA_944390295.1 uncultured Clostridia bacterium
ATTTCAATACTTTCTGGGATTATAGGTGATTTATTTTTACCGTTCTGGAATGTTACTTCGGTGTGTACAGTACTTTTACTTATTCCAAATTTAGATGCTGCACCTCTTACTGTGTCTTTTGAATTTATAATATAATGTGCAAGTTTGGTTGCACGTTCTTCTATTGATACATTTCTCATAAAGAAAACCCCCATACGAATACTTTTGTTTAAATGTATTCATACAAGGGTTGTATTAGAACTTAAAGTTCCTTAATCTCTTCTATCTATTACGTAACTGCTTCCCATAACTGTTTTTGATAAGTGTTTAACTTGTGCACCAACTTCTCCTATTTCTAGTATATTAGAAAATTTTCCTGGTTCTGCTACAACTACTCCTATAGAAATTGAAGTTAGTGGAAAATCCTCTAATATTCCTCTTCTATTTGCAACTTCTATATATCCTCTTTTTCTGTCTTCTTCTGTAAAATACTCTAAAATAGAAGAATCAAATTCTGTAATTATATCTTGGCATATTTTATCATAATCTGTTTCAGAAACTATTGCTACAAAATCATCTCCTCCGATATGTCCTACAAAACAGTCATTATTTTCTAAAGCATGTACATTTCTTACAATTGTTCTTGCTGTAAATTTTATTATCTCATCACCTTTTATAAAACCATAAACATCATTATATGCTTTAAAATTATCTAAATCCAAATAAAGTACAGCAAATGGCTCATTACTAAATAATCTCTTTTTCAATTCTGCATGTATTTGTACATTTCCCGGAAGTCCAGTAAGTGGGCTTACACGTCTGTTTGTATACATAAGTCTCATTAAATTTTTAATTGTATAGTACAAATAGTCTTGATCCACTGGTTTCCTAATATAATACTCTACTGCACTTCTTAAAACCTTTATTCTATGTTCTTTATCATTATTTGAAGAAATAACAATAATAGGAGTAATACTATTATCCTCATTTTTTCTAATTGCTGAGCATAATTCTTCGACATCTCTATCTATATTATCTTCATTTATTATTATTAATGAAGGTATATTTCTTAGTGCTTTGTCTATTTCTTCTGTTGCTACATTTACAAATCTATATTCTTTATTATCTTTAAATAAATCTTTTAAATCTTGTAGAGAATATTTATCATCATCTATTATATATATTTCTTGAATCATTTCTTACTCCTTTGTTTTGTTTTTCATTTCTTTAACTTTCATTTTCAAATAATCTTTTATAGAGTCAGACTCTATTGTTGGAAAGGCTTTCTTTAATCTTTCTACTTGTCTTTCCACTTTTATTTTAGTTGTCTTTTGCTTTAATTTTAAATCATCAATAACATTTTGTAAAGCAACTTTTTGTTTTTCTGTAGTAGCTAATTTTAATTCTTCTAACTTGTTTTTTACATTCTCTTTTAATTCTTTCAGTTTGTCTATTCGCTTTGGAAGGTTAAGAACTCTTATAGAAGAACCTACAGTATCTGCAATGATGTATATTATTAATACTACATCTATATATATTAATATATTTTGTGAAATTCTCGATAATTGAACTTCTACTATTGGATTCCATATTTCTATAAAAAATATACTTAATAGACCCCAATATATAGAATTTAATAAACAAACTCTACCATTTATATTAAATTTATTGTTCGAGTAATCCCAATATTTTGTTTTAAATATTTTTTCTAATAAAAAACCTACAAAATATTCCCACACACTTAATACTATAAATCCTGTGCAAAATATTGCTATTACATTTCCTTTTAATCGTATTAGTAATACATATAGTACTACTGCTCCAAAACCATATATTGGACAAAATGGACCATGTAGAAATCCTGTATTAATAACTTTTCTTTGCAGAAAAGATATATATATGGATTCCATTGCCCATCCTAAAAATGAATATAAAAAGAAATATGTTATTATTTTTATTATTTCTGTCTCCATTCTAACTCCTTTATCTTAAAAGGCAGGATTTCTCCTGCCTTTTATTTTATGTTTTTATTAATAATCATAAACAAACTCTTGTGTATCTGCCACAGCACCATAAATATTTTCTGCAGTAACTGTCATTGAATAATGACCTGGTTTAACTTCGAAAGAATATTCTAGTTCTTTTGGTGCTCCTTCTGCAGGTAAAATATACTCTTGTCCATTTATTGTGAACTTCAAGTTTGCTAGACCGTCTGTATCTGTCGCATAGAATATTATATGCGCTTGGTCTTCTACTCTTGCACCTGCTAATGGTTTTGAAGTACCTTGTACTTCTTGTGTTTTTGTTACTGTTTTTCCACTTGTATTTACTGCTGTAACTGTTAAAGTATGTGTTCCTCCTAATGCAACTATTTCTTGCTCTATTTGTGCTTCAGAACCTGGTGTAGGATTAATAGTTTGAACTTCTCCATCATCCCATTGATATGTTATATATGATAATGCAACAGTATCTTTTGCAACTATTCTTATTTTTGTTCCATCTTCATTTGTTCCTAAAGCAATTTGTGGAAGAGTTGGATCTTCTTTAAATTCTTGTGTATATTCCTCTTCTTTTGCTCTCATATCAACAATTATAACAGTAAGTGTATTGTTTCCAACAGGTAAATCTATTTCTTCATTTATTTCTGTTTCACCATTTTTAGATATTGTTTGTTCTTCTTCTTCGTTCCATCTATATCTTATTTGTGATACACCATTTGCCACAGTTCCTGAAATTGTAACTTTTCCTGTAGTATTATCACCAGTTATTGTAATATTATCTTGCATAGTTTGCTTTGGCACATCTGCGTCTGTGCTAAAGTTATTTACTAAAGCATACACACCTTGACCAGTAATTGCTATTCCAAATAATATTGTAAGTATGCAAAATACTTTTATTACTTTTCTTATATCTGCTGGTGTTTTACTAGGCATTTTGGCATCTCTTTGTTTTTTTGGACCTTCATCTACCGCTAATATTTGGTTCAATTATTTCACCTCTTTATCACAAAAAATTATAACATACGCTATTTTTATTGTAAACATTATTTTTAAATTTATTCTTATATAAAATTGACTTATTTTTTAGCTAGTAGTAAAATGATGACAAATAATAATACAAAAGAGAGGATGA
>CALXPV010000097.1 GCA_944390295.1 uncultured Clostridia bacterium
TCTGCTTTTTATAATAATTTGTTACCTACTTTTGTAATACTATTAAGTATTTTATGTTTAATTGCATATTTCTTTATTAGTTTATTTAGTATTGTAAAAACTAAACAATTAGAAATTGCTACAATAGATAACCAAAATTTGCAATCATATAATAACAATTTAAAATCTATGTATGATAATATTCGTGCATTCAAACATGATTTTAATAATATAGTTCATGCAATTGGTGGTTATGTTAGAGCAGAAGATATGGATGGATTAACCAAATATTATGATTCTTTATTTGACGAATGTTCTAGTATTAATAATTTATCAGCTTTAAATCCCGAAACTGTAAACAATCCATCTATTTATGCAATACTTTTAGATAAATATAGTAAAGCAGAAAAGAAAAATATCAAAATGGAACTTGGTGTATATATAGATTTAAATACACTAAATGCAGATATCTATGAAATTAGCAGAATGCTTGGAATATTATTAGATAATAGTATAGAAGCTGCTCAAGAATGTGAAAACAAATATATAAATGTTAGATTTCTAATGGATAATAGAAAAAATAGACAATTAATAATCATAGAAAATACATATAAAGATAAAAATGTTGATACTCTTAAAATATTCGAAAAATCTTATTCAACAAAACCTCATAATACTGGTCTTGGATTATGGGAAGTTAATAAAATATTAAATAAACATGATAATCTTGCAATATATACTACAAAAACAGAGGAATATTTCTCACAACAACTTGAAATATATTTATAAATTTTTAGTAAAAACAAGTAGAATATAAAATATATTCTACTTGTTTCTTATTTTTTATATAACTAAGTAATTTATTTTTAATAATATACTTATACTTTTTTGCTTTTCTTTATATTTTCTAACTCTTCTTCTGATAATTTCGTTATCTCTTTTATTAATTCTATCTCTATCCCTTTTGCTAACATTTCTTTTGCAATCTCTATTGTTTTCTTTTTTTCCCCTTCTTCTATTCCTTCTTCTCTTGCTCCTGACATATTACTAATATAGTCTCTTTCTGCTTTTTCTCTTAAAAATGCTATTCTTCTTACTGCATCATCTCCTGTTAAATATTCTAATTCTTCATTTGCTTTTTCTATTTCTTTATTTTCTTTCATTACTCTTTCTACCTCCTTCCTATTCTTATTACATATAAATGTTAGCCATTGCCACATCTTCTTATCTTTTTCTTCCTGTCCTTCTTTTAAAAACTTTGATAATTGTATAAAGTGTATTTCTAATTTATTTGTTAATAATATGTTCTTATATTCTCTTCGTAGTTCTATTTTTTCATGATATGGTCCTTCTTTAAACATATCAAAATTCACTATATTTATTGTTATCACTCTTTTGTTTTCTTTATATTCTTCCTTCTTTTTTAAGCCTGTATAATATAATCCTGCCCAGTAGAAAAGAGAACGTTCTTTCATATTATATTGATTTCTCATCTGCATTTCTACATCTATTATTGTATTATCATCTATAGTTGCTTCTATATCTAATACTCCTGTTTTATCATCTATTAATTCTCTTTCTAGTTCTACCTCCGCTTGTAATTCTATCTTTTTTATTTTTATCTTTAGTATTGCTTCTAACAAATCTTTTAGGATACTTTCATTTCCTTTTTTACCAAAGACTTTTTTAAATATAAAGTCATTTGTTAGTTTAAGTTTTTCCATATATCTACGTCCTTTCTTTATTGTACTATTTTTCTTTCAGCAATTCAATCTATAAATCAAATTATATGTACTTTTTTGCACTATTAATAAATATAGCTAATTTGCTATATTTTTTACTTATTACTCTCCTTTATGGATTTTTTCTCGAAATAATTAATTTGAAATAAACTTATAAATAAAAATTTTAAGTATAGTTGATTTATGCATTTTGATAATTAAATTTTTATAACAAATGTACATTTATTTTTATTATATAATCATATATTTTGCTATATTTCAACCTTTTTCGTTTTTCATATTTCGACAAAAAATAAAATACCTAAAAAACTTAGGTATTTTTTTTGGTTGTCGTTTAATTAGTTCGGAATATGCTAGTCGCGTTTAATCATACTTTCTGGCATTTTAGGTTGATGAATAATTCCAAAAATCACACAAGCTGTATTCGCTGACTTAGCATATTTTTCGGCTAATTTTGCTAGGAATTTTAACATAGCTATTCCTCCCTTTTATTTATAGTAAGAGCTTTTGGCTCAATTACTACCGTAAATTTCGTAACCATATTTATTTTTAGTAATTCTATATGCTAATTTTGTTAAAGTACATGTTTGAAGAAAAAGTCCAATTAGTATAACATTAGAAATTACTTTATATGGTATAAATATTGCAATTACTAATTCTATTGTTACAATTATAAATGAACATATCTTACGTTTTTTTCTTTCTTTCTTCTGTAATACAGGCACATTTTCTGTATCTGCTGGTGCATATTTATTTATTATATAAAAGCAAAATATAAATAAATATGCTATAATCCCATATCTTATATTATCACTAATGTTTATGACACTACCTAAATATGCTGTTCCTATATATAAAACATTTGTAGCTATAATACAGCCTAAATGTGTATGTAAGTGAAATCCTCCAGAAAAAGCCCTATATGGTAAAACAAATAGAAAAGTTAATAAAGTAAGATCAACAATATTTAGTAAAATTGCTAAGATTAAAGTTATAAAAAATTTAGGTACTTCCCCTATAATCAATTGTAATCCATAATTTATCTCATCTGCTTTACTTTCATCTACCTCATCTACTGACTCTATAATTTTTTTAGTTAATGAATTACAAATTGTTTCTATCATTTACAATATTTCCTTTCTTGTTGTAACTAGATTATATTTCTAATTTTTTTCATATTTTTTCAAGTTTTGTAAAATAATAATTTCTTATGACAAAAAATGACTAATTTCTTTTTCACATATAAATTATGCTATTTCATAAAATACTCATGTAAGATTTCCTACTAAAAAAAACTACCCGTTCAACGGGTAGTTTTCTCTAGCCCTATAAGGGCTTGTTACTGGCAAGGACTTAAGTCCTTC
>CALXPV010000098.1 GCA_944390295.1 uncultured Clostridia bacterium
AGAATACTCTATAACTTGCTTTACAGATGGCTTTTCATCTTTATGTTTATCTGCTTGATATAAAAATGAACGCTTTAACATATTTTCTACAGATGTCTCTCTGTCTGCTGAGGATACAATTTTTCCATAAATACTTCTAGCTTCATATTCTAAGCTCGCTCTATGATCAACTATTGCTTCTGCAATAATTTGTATATCTTCATCAGAAAAAAAACTTTTAATCTTTTCATCTTTCAGAAAATCTTCGCTTGAAACTTGCTCATGATTATCTGGATCAACTTTATATCCGATATCATGATATGCAGCTACAACATAAGCCATATTTTTATTTACATCTAAATTGAATTCGTTTATAATCTCAAAACTTCTATTTATTACTGTCTCTATATGGTCTCTTCCATGTCCTCCAATATTGGTATCATATTGTGGCAATACTTGTTCTTCTATATATTTTTTTATCTCTTTATTTATTTCTTCCATCTTTTACCTCCATAAAATATTCTTTTAATTTAGTTACAGTTTCTAAACATTTTTGAATTTCTTCATCAGTTATATTATCTTTTATATGTTTGCATATATCTTTTATGGAACCTACTCCTTTTCCAAATTTTTCTTCATATTCTTTATGGCAAGGAAATATCCAAACATGTAAATGATTTGCTCTTTCTTCTTGCACTATTGTTACTTTTTCTATTATATTTAGGTCTTTTAAAGCTTTTATTACTTCTGCAATATAATCAATTAAATCATATCTTTCATCATCAGTTAATTCCGAAATAGAATTAATATGTCTTTTAGTTGCAATTATTATAAATCCATTTAATGGTATTTCCACATCAGCACCAATAGTTATATATTTATCTTCAAATATTAATCCACCAGGTAGTTCTAATTCTCCTTTTGCAATTGCACAACTCATGCAATCATATTTCCATTTTCTCCCCAATATATCTATTGCCTCTTTAGAATTTCCTGCTAGATTTTCTTCATTAAAAGTATTCATAGCATCCTCCTTTTTATATGTTTTAACATACTTTAATTTAAAATACAATATAAAAAGGAGATATAACAACTACTAAATTGTTATGTCTCCTCTATCAAATTTCTCAGTTATTTACGCTATGCTGAACAGGTACAGTGTTTTCCGAAATTGCGGAAAACTCATAACCATTATATTTAGCATAATCAATAATTCTTTGCAAAGCTTCCGCTGTTGCTTCATGTCCAAAACCGTCATGCATTAAAACTACATTTTCGCGTTTTGAAGCAATCCCTTCTACAAAATTATCATAAATCTTGCTTGCAGTTCTTGCACCTCCAGCATCGTTAACATCCACATTCCAGTCATAATAAACAAGTCCTTCTTGTTCCACAGCTTCTGTAACTTTTGTCATTACCCCTTCCGAATATTTTTTACTGACTGTATTTGAGGATCCTCCCGGGAACCGAATAAAAGTTGCTTCATAACCAAAATCATTTAGTAACTTTTCTTTTAAATCAGTAAAATTTTCTAAAGCTGCTGTGACAGAAGAATAAATTGTTGCATAATCATGAGAAATTCCATGAATTCCTAAAGTATGCCCATCATTTATAACTCTTTGGATTGTTTCCTTATCTTCTTCTGAATAATCTACGATGAAAAAAGTAGCTTTTACATCATTTTTTTCAAGAATATCCAGAATTTCAGGAGTAACATTGGACGGTCCATCATCAAAAGTCAAATAAATGACTCCTGTGGCCATCACTATTCGCCGTTTTTCGATAGTAACATTTCCTGATGAATCTGTAGCAGTATAGACAAACTCGTACTCTGTCTCACTTATCTTGTTTCTTTCTCTTTTAGCTCTGATATCTTTGTCATAATTATCAGTAACTACAACACCAGGATCAATGTTATCAAGATTATCCAGGCTTTGTACATATATGGTACTTCCGCCTTGCATCTCGATCTTTGGAGCAGTTTTATCTACCACTTTAATTTTCTGGGTAGCAGACTTTATCCCCCATTTGTAAGTTAATTCATATTCACCCACAGTAGTGGTATCAATGCTTCCTACAATGTCTACAAAGTCGGAGATATCAATTCCTAAATATGTTATCTTCGTTTTATCATTGTAGTTTGTTCCGACTTCAATTTCGACATTTTTGTCTTTTATTGAGAGTGGAATTATTAGTAGCATAAACAATACCACAAGTATCAATACTTCTACAACCCGTCCTGATTTTACAGCTCTTCTTTTCCGTCTTCTTCTAGACATATTTACTCTCCCTTTCCGATAATATGCTGAAATTATAACGTAATTAACTATCCTCCTCTATAAAAATTATTTTACAGAATCTATCAGCTTTTCTTCTGTAGAACTTATATTTTACCACCATATTTTTTTAATGTAAATATATTTTTAAAAAAGCGAATTTAATATTTTGTAGGTTAGTCAATCATATGTCACACTTTTTTGAAAAATATATACTTTGAGTACTCTATATTGTTATAACCGATT
>CALXPV010000099.1 GCA_944390295.1 uncultured Clostridia bacterium
CCTTTATTTTCATTTTTCCAATTTTGTAATATTCCTTCTAACAATGCAATTCCATTATCAATTTCTTCTTCCATACTAACACCCCTATTTCAAATTTTTTATAAATTCTTCTTCTGTAATCTCTCTATTTGCAAGTAAATATTTAATAACATTATCCATTTTTCTTTTATTATCTTTAATTAATCTCACTGCTCCATTAAATGCTTCTTCTAATATTTTATTAACTTCTACTCGTATTTCTTTTTCTACTTTTTCTTCTGGATTAGAAATTTGTCCAAAGCCTAAATCTGACATTCCATAAAGCTTTACCATATTTTGTGCTTCTAATGTTGCTTGTTTTAAATCTGATGAGTTTCCATTTGAAAATTCTCCAAAATATACTTGTTCTGCTGCCATTCCTGCCATTGACACTTTTATATCATTTAATATTTCTGTTCTTGTTCTTATTGGCTTATCTGGATCTGAACTATGTAAAACATATCCAAGGGTTCCATCTCCTTCAGGATTTACAGTAATTCTTTTTATTCCTGGCTTTTTAAATAATAACAATCTTATTAGTGCATGTCCTACTTCATGTGTTGCAACTCTTTCTCTTGTTTCGTTAGTTATTGTAGTAGGATCTGTCATATATGAACCATTAAATACTACTTCTATCATTTCTTTAATTGTAGGTATATCTTCTTCTTTAATGGTTTGTATATCATCTTTATAATTCTTTGCATGCTTTATTAATATCTCTTGTAATACTTTATCTGCAAACCTTCCATTTCCTATGTTTTCTACATTGCAAAAATATTTCATTATTGATGCAATCTCATCTTTGGCTTTGTCTTGCAATTTCAAATCACATTGTTCTATCTTTTTATATAGTATCTCTGCCAATTCATATTCATCATAATCTGGAAATTCAAATGTGTATCCAATTCTTGAAGCAAGTCCCGGATTACTATCTATAAATTCTTGCATTTTATTTCTATATCCAGCAAATATTACTACAAATTCTCCTTTATGATCTTCCATTGCTTTTATTAAAGTTTCTAGTGATTCTAGACCAAATGAATCTTTTCCTTCTGTTAAACTGTATGCCTCATCTATAAATAATACTCCACCTAATGCTTTTTCTATTACTTCTGCTGTTTTTGGTGCTGTCTGGCCTATATATTGTCCTACTAAATCTTTTTTTGCTACTTCAATTAATTTATTTTCTTTTATAACACCTAAATCAAATAACAATTTTGCCATTATCCTTGCTATTGTTGTTTTTCCTGTTCCAGAATTTCCTATAAATAGCATATTCATATTTGTTTCTTTTAAATTTATTCCTGAACTTTTAGCTTTATTTTGGAAAATTACATAGTCTTCAAATTCTTTTATTTTCACTTTTAAATCTTTCATTCCAATTATATCATTTAATAATTTTAAAGATTCGCCTTTTACATTATTTCCTGTATTTAATAGTTCTTCTATTGTTGGAATATCCTTTTTACATATAAGTTCTATTTCTCCCTCATTTAAAGCATGATTCATTATTGTTTCTTGTATTATTTTATCTACAAATCGACCATTTCCAAAAGCTTTTCTTTTTGAGAAATATTCACATATATTTTCTACTAATTCTTCTACTCCTTTTTCACATTTAAATCCCATGTTTTGGATTTTTAGAGTAAATATTTTTACTAATTCGCTAGGTTCATAGTCTGGGAAATCAAACGTATAACCTATTCTAGATGAAATTCCTGGATTACTATCTATAAATGTTTTCATTTCATCTTTGTAGCCAGCAAATATTACTACAAGTTCTCCTTTATGATCTTCCATTGCCTTAACTAATGTTGCAATTGCTTCTGGTCCGAAAGAGTTTCCACCATCTTTGCTTCCTTGTGCTAAACTATATGCTTCATCTATAAATAATACTCCACCCATAGCTTTGCTTATTACTTCTGCTGTTTTAGGTGCTGTTTGTCCTATATAAGATGCTATTAAGTCTTTATATTCTACTTCTATTAATTTATTTTCTTTTATTATTCCAAGGTCAAATAACATTTTTGCCATTATTCTTGCAATAGTAGTCTTTCCTGTTCCTGGGTTACCAGTAAACACCATATGCATATTTGTATTTTTTAATTTTAAACCATTAGCTTCTGCTCTTACTCTAAATAACATGTATTTTTCGAATTCTTTTACTTTTTTCTTTAATGCTTCTAGTCCAATTATGTTACTTAAGCTTTCTTCTACGGTCTCTTTTTTATACATATTTTTTGGAAATACAATTTTATTTTTTGAATTACTGTAATCTGCCAAGTATGATGCTAATTCCCTATTAGAAAAAGGAATAAATTTTTGATTTAAGCTTACATAATCTTTAAATTCTTTTTTGTATTTTTTATCATTTTTTCTTAAGTCTTCTAATAAATCCAATTTTATTTTTGAGACATATAACTCATATATTTCGTCTAATGATAAATCTTTTACTTTATATATATAATTTTGATATATAAATTTTAATTTCGGTTCTAAGGCTAGTAATTCTTGGGTTTCCTTTTCAGTTGCAAGAATCACTATATAATTTTCTGCTTCCATTTTGGTAAGTAAGTCTAGTACATGGTTAAATTGTTTATTTCTAAGGTCTCTATCTAT
>CALXPV010000100.1 GCA_944390295.1 uncultured Clostridia bacterium
TGCATATATTAGAAAATCACCTATATTCATGTATTACAGATAGTATAGAAAAAAATGATACAGAAGTAATAGATGAATTAATGAGTTTATTTAAAAGATTTAATAAATAGAAAATAAGGAGGAAGAAAAATGAATGAAATTAATTTAAATGTAGAAGGAATGATGTGTGGAGGATGCGAAAAAAGAATAGAAAACGCATTAGGAGATATAAAAGGAGTAAAAAATGTTAAAGCTAATCATGAAGAAGGGACTGTAAAAATAGAAAGTAAAAAAGAAATAGATATGGATGTTGTAAAAGAAAAAATAGAAAATTTAGGTTTTAAATTAAAATAGGGAAAAGGGGACGGTCCTAAAATCCCTATAAAAAATATATAAACTTATATAGGGATTTTAGGACCGTCCCTAAATCCCGAAGGAGAGAATATGAAAAAAATTGTTTTAAATATAGAAGGCATGACTTGTAGTGCTTGCTCAAATGGTCTAGAAAAATACCTAAATAAGCAAGATGGAATTATAAATGCCTCTGTTAATTTGGTTATGGCAACAGCCTTAATTGAATATGAAGATAATTTAAGTATAAAAGATTTAAATAGGTTTGTTAAAGAAGCTGGATTTAAAAGTCTAGGGGAGAAAAAAGAAGAAAAGAAAAATAATGAAGTTATTAAACTAATGGTGTTTTCTGTATTAGGAATTATTTTAATGTATATATCAATGGGACAAATGATTAATTTACCAACACCTAGTATATTAAATATGATGGAAAATCCAAGAATATATGCAATAACTTTAATGGTATTATCTGTACTATTTATATTTTATGGATTTGATATTATAAAAAACGGAATAAAAAATATTATTCATAAAATGCCAAATATGGATTCTTTAGTTGGTGTTGGTGTAATTGTAAATTTTGTGTACAGTTTGTGGAATACTGTTCAAGTATTTATGGGAAATACCAACTTAGTACATCATTTATATTTTGAATCATCTGCAATAATTATTCTTTTTGTAAAAATTGGTAGATATATAGATAAGAAAAATAAAGATAAAGCAGTTGATACTATAAAAAATCTAGTAACAATAACTCCTAAAAATGGAACTATATTAAAAGATGGAAAAGAGTTACAAGTTACTATAAATGAAATACAAAAAGGAGATACTGTTGTAAGTAAACCAGGAGAGAAAATTGCAGTTGATGGAACTGTGATAAATGGAAAAACACATACAGATGAATCATTTATAACAGGAGAAAGCAAGCCAGTTAGTAAAAAAATAGGAGATACTGTAATTGCAGGAAGTATAAATTATGATGGATATATAGAATATAAGGCAGAAAAAATAGGAAGAGATTCTAGTATTTCTAATATAGTAAAAATGGTTGTAGAAGCAACAAACACAAAAGCTCCAATAGCAAGAATTGCAGATAAAATAAGTGGATATTTTGTACCAATAATATTTTTAATTTCTTTAATATCATTTGTTTTAAACTTTGTAATAACAAAAGATATTAACCAGTCAATTCTGGCATTAGTAAGTGTTTTAGTTGTTGCATGTCCATGTGCACTAGGATTAGCAACACCACTTGCAATGGTTGTAGCAATAGGTAATTGTAGTAAAAGAGGAATATTAGTAAAATCAAGTGAAACATTAGAATCTATAAATAAAGTAGACACAATTGTATTTGATAAGACAGGAACATTAACAACAGGAAAAATGAGTATAGCAGATGGAATATATAATAAAGATACTTTAAAAATATTAAAGAGTTTAGAAAAAAATTCTAATCATCCACTTGCTAAAAGCATATATAATGATGAAAAAGATGTTTTTGAAGTTCAAGAATTTGAAGAAGTACCGGGATTAGGAGTTAAAGGAATTATAAATGGAAAGCAATATTATGCTGGTAATTATAAATATGTAGAAAAAATGAATGTGGAAAACACACTAAAGAAAAATGAAATAGAATTTGCAAGTAAAGGCGAAAGTATAGTTTATTTATTTGATGAAAAAGAAACTCTTTTATTAATTGGGCTAGCAGATACAGTAAAAAAAGACATTAAAGGAACAATAAAAGAACTAGAAAAACTAAATAAGAAAATTGTAATGCTTACAGGAGATAACGAAAAAACAGCAAGTGCCATTGCAAAACAAATAGGAATAGAAAATATTATAAGTAATGTAAATCCGGAACAAAAACTAGAAAAAATAAAAGAGCTAAACAAAAATAATAATGTAGCAATGGTTGGAGATGGTATTAATGATAGCCCAAGTTTAAAATCTGCAACAGTTGGAATAAGTGTGGAAAACGGAACAGATATTAGTGCAGATTCAGCAGATGTTATATTACTTAATGAAAATATGAACAATATAGTAAAAATATTTAACATTGGGAAACGTACAATAAGAATAATTAAAGAAAATTTATTTTGGGCATTATTTTATAATATATGTATGATACCACTTGCAACAGGTTTATTACCAATTACACTAAATCCAATGATTGCAAGTTTAGCAATGACATTAAGTAGTCTGACAGTAGTATTAAATAGTTTAAGATTATTAAAAAAATAACTGTGGAAATAGCCACAGTTATTTTTTTTCTTAAAAGCTTAAAGCTAATTGAATATGAAAATTCGATATGATAAAATTCAAGAAATGAAGGAGGTATAGTGT
>CALXPV010000101.1 GCA_944390295.1 uncultured Clostridia bacterium
ATCTTGTCCGGATAACTCCCTGTCTATAGTCTGTATATATTCTTGCATTTTTTTATTATATTCTTCAACTGGGACATCTATTATATATCCGCTTGATTGTTCTATAAAGTGTTGTCCTAAATATGCTAAATATTCCATACTCATTTTTTTATCATCTACTGATACTTCATTATTACTCTTAATTTCATTTATTAATTCAGGCATATCTTGAACTACTTTGTGATATGGCTGTCTATAAAAAATTTCTCTTATGCTTTGAGGTGATAGTGATTTTGAAAAATCTAATCTTGCCATTTCTAATCTTTGTCGATTTATGTCTAAATATGCTTGTCTATCTAGCATTAAGATTGGAATATTATGCACTCTTGCAGCTAATAATGATTGTTCATTTATATTTTCATCAAAACAAACTATACATGATGGTTGCATTCTATCTGTTCTCTTTTGCTTTCTTAACTCATTCGCTTTGTCCACATCGGTTTCTTTTCTTTTTTGTACAACTTCATTCCAGTAATCTGGAGATGTCCAATACGCTAAATCTTCTGAATCTCTCAGTCTACAATTAGAACTCTTCGTTTCTAAATGCCCTTTCCCATGTTCAACCATCATATCTGTAGAATTCATTTTTATTATTCCAGCAGATAGAACTTCTGTAAAACCATAAAAAACCGCATCTTTATCTATCTCTTGTAATTTTTCTCCCTCACATATTTTTCTAGATTCTTCTATAGCTGCTTTACTAAATTCATCTGCTTCATCTTTTGAGGTGAATCCCATCATTTCTGTTCCTTTACTTGTTTTCAAAGGTCTAAATATAGCCGCTATTTTTTTATCAGTAATAAGAGTGGTTGAAACAGTATTACTTCCTTCTATAAGATTCCAACGTTCTGGATTAGCAACTATTTCACGCGCACTGCTATTCATATTAAAATCAAAATTAAAAATTCTATGTATACAAATGTTAAATTTCTGTCCATTTAATTTAATCACATCAACGCCTTGGTAATCTTGATGCTCTAAAGTTTCATCTTTCAAATCAAGCATTTCATTGTTATAACTTTTAGAATACATAATAGATATGTTTTTCTTTTTTTCTTCTATGTCACAAATTGTTATAGGCATATCGTCAAAATGTCTTCTTAATTCATCAATATCTTGAATATCTTTTAAACTCTTATATAATTCTTGTCTTTTTCTAAAGTCTTCATCTATAGGGCTATCTAATTTGTTTCTTTTTGCATATTCATCAAGCTCGTCTATATTAAAATTACAATATTCTTCATCAAATTTTTCTAACTCTTCAGGAGATGCATTAAAAAGCATTTCTGTGTATATTTTCTTTATTTCTTCTATACTTGTTGCTTCTTGTAATTTGTTAGCATAGTATTCTTTTACTATTTTATCATACTTTAATAAACCTTCTATATTTTCTATTTTAAATTTATTACCTGTTGCTATTATAGTTTTTATTTTTGATTCATCAATTGAAATTCCCTCAAAGTTATTTGTATTTATTAATAGTTGTTTCATTTGTTCAAAAGATGATATCGCATTTTGAATATTTTCTAAACTATTTCCATATAAACTATTATATTGTTCAATATATTTAATCAAATACTCTAGGTTTCCACTATTCTTAATTTCAATTATTTTATCTACATTTCCTGTATTATATTCTAATAAACTATTTATAATATTAATATCCATGTTTATGAAATCTGAATCACATAATAATTCATATCTTAAATTTGGATTATCCATCTTTAATTCTGGTCTAAATTCTCTTATTCTTTCTATTGATTTGTAACACTGCACTATTATAGGATTGTTTTCATCTATTAATTTATAATTTTGAAAATCATATTTTAGAACAGCTTGAATTACTTCTGGTGTTAAACTATTAGAAATTTTATTTACATATTTAGGAAATGTATGTGGATTTTTCTTTACATACTCATTTATATATTCTGGATTATCACGTATTGTACTATCTTTTAAATCAGGTAAATAATCTATATTTTGACCTATCAAATATAAAACTAATTCATGGTCTTCTTGTACAGCTTTTATTGATGAAAGATAAATTAATCTAGTATTCATTCTTTCTAATCTAGAGCCTTTAGCAGGAACTTTTTCTCCCTTTATATAGGCTATTGTCAATTCTTTAATATATTCATTATCTATAGGTAATCCTCTTAATCTTAATAAAATATCATTATTTTTATCTACTAATTTTTTGGCAAATTCTGCATCTTCAAATAAACTCCTAATATCAGTTTCTTCTAAGTACTCATCATTACTTAATAATATTTGTTTTTGAACTTCTATAGGAAATTCATCAATTATTGATGGCTCTACTTTTAACATTTCCATACAAAATTCAATATCATTTGAATATTGCATAGCGTCTTGTGGCATTTCATAATTTTCAGATACATACTTTAATATTTCTTCTTTGTTCAATTTATCCCCCTAAATTATTCTTTAGTTTTTATTTATTTTAATAAATATTTTCTCAAATTATTCATTTCTCTTTCCAATAATTGTTTGTCATTTGTCTTATCTGCATATACAATTCCATAATATGCTGTCCTTTTTATATAAAACTCTTTAATTCTATATTTAAAGAAATCGTCTCTATTTATTTTATAATTTTCATAAATTTTATCAAATAATTTTTCATCATATAAATATGCCCAAA
>CALXPV010000102.1 GCA_944390295.1 uncultured Clostridia bacterium
AGAAAGAGAATTTGTTACTCTCGATACTGCATTAGATTTATTAAATGAAGAAAAATCTTTTAATATTTATCAGTTTTATGAATCAATTATTTCCTTGCTGGAGTCAGATTCCAGTGAATTCTTCAAAGATGAATATTTCACAAATTTGGAGATGATGAAAAAAGTTCTATCAGATAAATGGGGCTTCTAAAGAAAAAAGAGTCAAGGTTGCATAGAGGTAACTTTGACTCTTTTTTCATATAATAGGAAAGTTCTCTTGTATTTCCTCTAGAAAATATAAGGAAAAAATTCATATATATAAAACAGCACTACTTTTATATAGTAGCGCTGTTTTTAATATGTTTCCTTTTTATTACTTTATAAATATTAACAATTAAAATTATAATTGCCATAACTATATCTATAATATAAAAGAATGATAAAATACATCCTAATATTGAAAGAGCTAAATTACAATTTTTAAATTTATAACTACCAATAAATGTTCCTAAAGATACTATTCCTGTTAATATCTGAAAAAATATAGTTAAAAAAATAGGAACCGGTAAAAGTGCTATTAGAAATGGATTCATAAAAGCTCCAAATAAAATAAGCATTAATAGATGAACAGGAATATAAGCAAGTTTAGTTAAAAAATTAATTATAGCAGATTTTAGTGGAATATTGTTTACAGAAAATATTATACTAGTTCCAATAACAGAAGTTACTAATAATATGATTGTTATAAAAAACATTACTAAATAAATTATAACAGCTAAATCAGTATTTTGAATTTTATTAATTAAAAGTGAAAATATAAGATATAGATATGGTAATAATATTACCAATATGCTTGGTATTATTTTTTTCATTTAAAACATCTCCTTTAATTTAATGACAATAAAATATTATCATATATTATTAAGAAAAGATATCAAATTTTTACAAAATATGATATTCTTTTAAAGAAAGGAGAAAATATGAATATAGGAATAGATATAGATGGAGTTATAACAAATGAGGATGAATACATATTAGCATGTACAAGTAAATATTGCTATGAAAATAATTTAGAAGGATTATCTAATCCAAATGGCTATGAATTTAGTAAACTTAATTGGTCAAATGAAATGATAGATGATTATAGAGGAAAATATTTTGATGAATATGTTGATAATTTCCTAGCGAGAATGTTTGCAAGTGAAGTAATACAAAAATTAAAAAAAGATGGGCATAATATTTTTATTATAACAGGAAGACATAAATGTACTAGAGATACAAGAGATGGAGAAGATATGCGAAATAGAATAAAAAATTGGTTAGATAAAAATAATATAGTATATGATAAACTATTATTTGCTAAAGTTCCAAAAATTAAAGAAATAAATGAAAATAATATAGATATAATGATTGAGGATAGTCCATCAACGATAGAAGCAATTAATAAAATTGTAAAAGTTTTATGTTATGATAATAGATATAATAGAGATTTAAAATTAGACAATGTAACAAGAGTTTATAGTTGGTATGATATATATAATAAGATGAACAGATTGACATAATTAGATAAAATTGGTAAAATATAGAAGTACAATAAATTGTATAAAAAGCAGTAATAAGCGAAAGGAGTAACAAAATGTTCAACCAAATTTTTAGTGGCACAATTGGTAAAGTAACATTTGAAACTGGAAAAACATTGGATGCAGAGCAGAAGAGAGATTTTGCACTGCAAAAGTTACGGAATGGAGGTTATAAAAACTGTACCATTGGAGAAGTTTATGTCAATGGGGAACTTGTCCTTGTAAATGTAAAAATAAGCTAGGATAAGAAGATGAAGTAAAATGCACGACTTTCTTAAAATATAGAGAGTTGTGCATTTTTTTTGAAAAAATTTCAAAATTAAAATTGATAAAAAATAAATAACAAAACAAATTTAGGATAAAATAAAAATAAATGTCATAATTACACTGACATTGTAATTAAAAATAATAAAAAGGAGAAAAAATGAGAAATACAATAAAAATTATGTTATTTTCTACAATTGTATTATTTGCAATTTTTGGATTTTCAAACAAAAGTAATGCAGCAACAATTGTAAATGACGAAAACTCTTTAAGAAGTGCTGTAGAAAGTGCTGATTCTGGAGCAACAATAACTTTAAGTGATAATATTACTGTAACTCAGCCAATAGTTATAGCAAAGGAATTAACAATTAATGGTAATGGTCATACAGTAACAGGAGATAGTAGTTGGACGTCAACATCTGGAAATCAAACAATGTTTACAGCTCAATTAGGAAGTGCAAAACTTAGATTACAAAATATTAATTTAAAAAATGGTCCAAAATATGGAGTACAAGCATATGATGGTGGAGCTGTAATTCTTGAAGGAGTTTATATTACAGGCTTTAATTATGGAGCTGTTCTTGTTAATGGTGGTAATCTAGAAATTAAAAATCTAAAATTAGGATATAATGGAACAGGAGCAAATAATGGAATAGAAATAGACAAAGGTGCATCTGCAACTAATAATCCAACAGTTATAATGAATGGAACATTAAACTCAGAATCAAAAGAAAATGTTGTACGTGTTGCAGATAATGGATATTTAACAGAATTTACTATAGACAATAAAGATAATTCAGATACAAAAATAGTCTTATCAGGAAATAAAGTATTAGTAACAGATAAAAATGATAATATTATTTCTGAATCAAGTGTTCCAGATAATGTAACAGCAAATGTTGATGAAGTTAAAGTTATATTAACATTAGTAGCTAATGGAAAAGAGGAAAAAAT
>CALXPV010000103.1 GCA_944390295.1 uncultured Clostridia bacterium
GAGAATTATTTTGTCTTTCTTTAAAAATATTATCTACATTGTATTTTTTTCTTTTTTCTTCTTCTATTTTTCGTCTTTCATTATTTTGGTATGCAATTATTTTGTTTCTTTGTGTTTCTGTTGCCCAATAGTCCCTAAATAATATTGCTATAATTCCTTTTGCCATTTTAGAAACATTTTGTTCATCTAAGGTTAACCTAGGATTATATGTAAAACTATAATCCTTATTTGAATTTTCCTTATAAAAATCTATCTTACTTTTAGGTATTTTATTATAATCTTCTTTTGAAATATATTTTAATATTTCTAGCACTTCTGTACATGCATTAGCATATTCTATATTTATCATATTTCATTCCTACCTATCTTCACCATTTTGTGGATTAGTTGGTGCGATTTTTTCTGTTTTTTCTTTTGAAGGAGTCTCTAATCCTTGTAGTTTGTCTAATAATTTTACGTCTTTCATTTCCTTTAAAATCTCTTGATACAATTGTGTAGTTGTTTTACTATCCTCTCTTTGATCATATCCCAATTTATCTGGAATACCCTCATAAAACTCTTTTTCTTGTTGTAAAATATCTACAAATTCGCTAACTGCGCCTTCAGCTAAATCTTTATTGTTATCATTTCCTGCAATTAAAGAGTCTCTTAGACTTTCTTGTTCATCTTCTGTTAATTCTTTTTTATGCCATAAGTCTGATTGTTGTATAGTTACTATTTGCTCCTCTGTTAGCCCTAATTCTTGGGCAACTTTATTCATTCTTTTAAAGAAATGTGCTTTTCTAGTATTTCCACTTCTGCTAGCATTTATAAAATCTGAGATATAGTGTAATCCATCTGTTCTTTGGCCATTTCCTAACGTAACTACTCTTGTCTCCAAATCTTTTTTTAGCTGTGTTGAATGCATCAAAAAGTCCGCAAAGGTTTGTCCCTCTTCTAAAGTTTTATCCCTTGAATTTATAATTGTATCTGCTACAGCTACATGATCTGCATATTTTCCCTCATCAATATCTTTTACGTCTGGATCAATAGCTTTAACCATAGCTCTAGCTGTTTTTTCTACAAATCCTTCTGTTACTTGATTATGTATTGCTGTTTTTCCGTTAGGTAATAATTCTGTAGTTGTAAGACCTATTGAAACATAAAGTTCGCTATCTAATCTACTTTTTTCTAATCCAAAATTACTAGCATTTAAATACCATCTTTGTCCCTCTTGATTTTCAAAATAATATTCTCTTCTTTCCCCATCTATTGTTTTAAAAGTTTCACATATATAATCTGGTTCTTGCATAGCTTTTGAAGTATCATATTCAACATATTCGTTTATTTTTTGATAGTTTCTGTATACTTTTCCATCTTCTGATTGATATTCATAAGGTATTGTTTCTTCTGAATTTTCTAATTTTTCTTTTTCTGCATTGTGATTCCATTCGTGAAATGCAGTTTGTCTTAAATTTGTTAATAATGACTGGCCTTCTCTTAAATCATAAAAATTAATTCCATTAGTTTTTACCTGCATTGGATTTCCATTTGAATCTTTTATCAAATCATCTCTTACTTCTTCTGGATATAAAAATATAGCACCTTTAAGTTTACCTTCTCTTACATATGTAAGATGTTGGGCTCCAGCATCTTTTGCTAATAATCTATATTTTTTACTAGTAATAGGCATCGCTGTCTCGTCATCAACAGATTTTCCATATATGCATTCATCATCAATTCCTGGTTTAGGATTACCTATTTTAAATTTTGTAACTCCTTCAAATAATTTATCTAGCATATCCTCAAATTTTACTTTTCCCTTAGTAATTCTTTCGGAAGCTTTGCAATATTCGTATGCTAATAATACCGAAACATCTACTTTCTCTTCTGTATCTTTAGCTTGCAAATTTAAACTTGCATCCCAATCAATCTCAGGTCTTTTTAGTTTTTCTTTTACCAAATCTATCTTCTCTTTATCTGTTTTTTCATATCTGCTTAAACATTCTTTAACCTGATTTTTAAATTCTTCATATTTACTTAGTGTAATTTTATCTACTTTTTCTAAATTAATATTCATTTTTATCTCCAATATTTTATAATTAGGATTATATCAATAAGTTTTTTGAGGTTCAATATATATTTTTTTATTTTCTATTGGTCTTCGTCTAAACTAGGAGCTTCCTTTCCTAATACTCATTCCATTCCAAAATATGCTTTCAAGCAATTCCTTCGTCCATTTTCAATTTACTTATTATGTAAATTATGATATAATTTGTTTATTAAACGTAGGAGGTACACTATGGATACTAAAAGCATTTTTATTGCTGAAGATGCAGTTGCATTACTTCGGCAACAACTACGAAGCCAGGGCGAAGTATATTTAAAAAGCATAAAAGTTGCTTTGCCTGCCGGTCAGATGCCGATAAAGTTTCGGAATACATTAACAATAATCATCCGGAACTGAAGGCACATTCAAAACCGGAAGAAAACGGATTGCCGATAATAGCAATTGGATTTCGGTAATCTCTGCAAAAAAAACTACCCGTTCAACGGGTAGTTTTCTCTAGCCCTATAAGGGCTTGTTACTGGCAAGGACTTAAGTCCTTC
>CALXPV010000104.1 GCA_944390295.1 uncultured Clostridia bacterium
GAAATAATTTGTGGATTTCAGATAACAACAGACAGTAGTTTCTGGAATGACACAAAAACACCAAGTTATTATATAAATAAAATTGTTACTAAAGTAGGATATAAAAATTTTGGACATATTATATTCAAAATTTGCAAAGATTTAGCCAACAAAAATAAAAAAGAATATTTAAGAATAGAATGTTTAACAACAAATAATAGATTAAATAACATATATGAAAAACATGGTTTTAAACTCATAAGAACTGGAGAAGACTATTATAAATATTCCTTAAGAGAATGCAAATTATGAAATGAATGGTATATATCACTCGAGTTTTTTACCAATCATATAATAAAAAATGTAGGTGAAGGAGAAGATAGGTATCTAAATAGTTTTAGATACCTATCTTTTTAGACTTAAAATAAAGTATATAAGCTGATGAATAAGGAAACAATAATTCTAGGGAGGATTTGCCATGAATGATAATTATAAAATTGTTTTTATAGATATTGATGGAACATTAGTAAATGACGAAAAACAAATTCCAAAAGAAAATATAGAAACAATAAAGAAATTAAAGACAAAAGGAATAGAAGTAGTACTTGCATCTGGAAGGCCATATCATAGCATAGAAAAATATAGTAATATTGCAGGAGCTATGCCATATATAATTGGATCAAATGGAGGTGTAGTGGTTAATTATAAAGAAGATAAGCTTTTATACAATGCAAATATTGATAAACCATTAGCTTTGGAAATCTTAAAATTTGTTAAAGCAAATAATTTATTTACTGCAATTACTTTATCAGGAAATTTAGTTTTGGAAAATGAAATGTATAGCTTAACAAAAGAAAATAGAGATGAATTAATCGTAGTAAATTCACTAGAAGAATACTTAAAAAACACAAATGAATCCATAATAAAATTTAGTATTATGTCTGATAATAAAGAAGATTTGCAAATTGCACGAGAAAAATTAATAAATAAATTTAACATAACTATAACAAATGTTGATACTTTTGTAATACCTAATAAATATAGAAAAGCTGGAAAAAATCCATATGTAATGGATGTAATGAAAGAATATGTAAATAAAGGAGAAGCAATTAAAAAATTATGCAAGTATTTAAATCTTAATACACAAGAGGCAATTATATTTGGAGATGGATTAAATGATATAGAAATGTTTGAGCTAGATGCATACAAAGTTGCAATGAAAAATGCTAAAGATAAAATAAAAGAAATGGCAGATTTTGTGACAATATCAAATAATGAAGCAGGAGTTGCATATAAATTAAATAAAATTTTTAATATTTAATGTAAAAGGAGATACAAATGAATATTGTTACATTTCCAGGATTAAATTTGAGTTTTCAAATTTCTAGGATTGCTTTTCAAATTGGGAGTATAAAAATATATTGGTATGCGATTTTAATAGCGCTTAGCTTTCTAATTGCAATAGTTACACTAAAAAAAGAGTGCTCAAAAAACAAAATCAATTATGAGGATATCTTAGAAATAATGATAATTGCAATACCAATAGCAATTATATCAGCAAGGCTATATTATGTAATTTTTAATTTGGACTATTACTTAAAAAATCCATTAGAAATATTAAATATAAAAAATGGTGGTCTAGCTATTTATGGTGGAATTATTGGAGCTTGTATTACAATAATTATATGTGCAAAAAAGAAGAAAATAAAAATACTAAAAATATGTGATATGTGTGTGCCATATCTAAGTTTAGGGCAGTCTATTGGAAGATGGGGAAACTTTTTTAACATAGAAGCACATGGAACAGAAACAAATAATTTATTTAGAATGGGAATAATAGAAAATAGAAAATATATAGAAGTACATCCAACCTTTTTATATGAATCGGTATGTACTTTTATTTTATTTTTTATTTTATTGTATATAAGAAGTTATAAAAAATATGATGGACAACTGACACTGATATATTTATTTTTTTATTCAGGAATACGAATGATAATAGAAGGATTACGAACAGATAGTTTAATGCTAGGAAATATAAGAATATCACAGTTAATTTCAATTATAATATTTTGTATAACATTATTAATATTAATATGCATAAAAACTAAAAACAAAATTAGACAAATTAATTGCAAGAGAGGAGCTAATGTGATAAGATACAAGTAATTTATTAATATAAATGGTAAATGTACAAAGGAAGTAAGGGGTAATGGTCAAAACCGAAACAAAAAATAATGTCATTATAATAACAAAAAATGATGGCAATAGTGTAATAGATTTAAATCTAAAAGATAAGGTATATCTAATGATAGATTTAAATAATATTACTAATTTAAAGAAACTTATTAAAAAAATAAGGAAAAATACTAAAGATTATGAAAAAGAGAAATTTGCTTTATTGATAAAATCAAATGGAGATAAAGAATTTGAAAATGATGTCATATCTTGTATTAATGCTGCATTATGTAAAAACAGAAAAGAAAGAATAGAATATATATATGATACGGTATGTAGCTATTTAGACGAAGAATTTAGAAAAAATAATTATTGCGATTTTAAAAATGATGTTTGTAAGGCAAAAAGAAATTGCAAAGAAGTAGTAAAAATGGGATGTTGTCATAAAGTAAAAAATCTTTTAAAAGGTAAATTAGTAGAATGTCCTTTATTAAAAAACAAAACTTGTTCTACAAGCTGTATTACATGTAAATTATTTACTTGTGATGCAATAGACAGAAAATTTAAATTAAAAGACATTCCACTTATAAATATATATTTTGATCCTATACAAAAATTTATAATAAAAACAAGTTTCTTTGCAACAAGAGAAACAATAATTAATAGACTATTACATTGGTAAAAGACGGGAGATACAAATGATAAAAATTAAAGGAATACTAGAAAGTGGTGGAAAAAGAGACCATACAGGTAGAGAAATTAATGAAGATGGTATAAAAATTTTAGATTTAACACAAAAAAGCAATATAGCAGTTGGAATTATAATGGGTGGAGCTACAGGATTAGGAAGAGAATATGAAATAGAACCAAATAAAACTCCAGCAGAATGGTATGTAGAAAAATTTATAAATAATTTAACAAACGAGATAGAAAAAACACCAAAAATAAATTTAGAAATATTATTAGAAAAAGTAATATTAAAGATGAAAACAGAAGTAATAAAAATACTTTTAACCATAAATCGTATTATGTATGTGGAACAGAAGAAAAAATAATAAAATATGGTGCATACAAAAAAATAAATAATAAAAACTTAGATAAAATTATTATGATGACTGATGGTGTTGAATATTCAATGTTAGATATTAACAAAAAAGAATTTTATAACAAATTTAAAGTAGCAGAACCAAAACAAATAGTAGAAGAAATACAACAAAAAGAAGATGAAGATAATAAATGCAATAAATATCCTAGATTCAAAAAAAGTGACGACAAATCTTTACTTCTTATAGAATTTTAATATTGAATACTAACCAAGTTCGAAATCTACGGTTTCGATTGGAATATAACAAAAGAGGAACATAGTAATTATTGTTTCTCTTTTATTGTGGTATAGGAAAAATCACTTTTTCCTATACCACAATAAATAACATTACACAGAAAAATTGCATAGCAATTTTTCGCGTCTACAAATCTTTACGCTTCTTCGAGAACTTAAATATAAATAGTTAAATAAAAAAGTAGAGAAAAGTTCTCGCGAAGCGAGATTTGTTCTAGTATAGGAAAAATCGAGTTTTTCCTATACTAGAATGTCGCTTCGCTCTAACAACTGCACACAATTTTACTTGCGTAAAATTGGCGCACGAACAAAGACGCGACATGTTAGTTAACTAAAATGTTAGAGTATTGAAATCATGTCGCTTTTGTTTTTTATTAAAAATATTAGGGGGGTAAATATGAAAATAGTACTAATAAGACATGGACAAACAAATGCAAATATTTTAAATTGGCAAGGAATAAGTTTATTTACAGGAGCTCTAAATAATAAAGATACAGATTTAACAGAAAAAG
>CALXPV010000105.1 GCA_944390295.1 uncultured Clostridia bacterium
GGAATTTCTTCAGGACCAATCAAAACATTATCTGCAAAAGGAATTAAAGATTTTGGTTCAATATTAGATGTTATAGAAGAAAAAGCACCAATGCATAAAAATGTTACAATAGAACAAGTTGGAGATACAACAACATTCTTATTTAGTAATATGTCATCTGGTATTACAGGTGAAATAATACATTGTGATAATGGATTTACAACAGTAGGTGTTTAATATAAATAAGGGAAAGAAGCTATTTAAAAGATAGCTTCTTTTTTGGATAAAAAATATTTGAATAGAGAATATCGTGTGATATAATTTTAAAAATAATATATGATTGCGAGAATAAAAAATATAAAATTTGTACAGATTATCATTACAAATGTCATAAATGCAATAAAAATTATATAATATAGGCGAAAGGGAGATTTAATATGAAAATAGAAATAACAAAAAATATAAAAGAAGCAAATTGCATAACACATAATGGTACATTTCATACTGATGAAGTTTTTTCAACAATATTATTTTCAAAAATTTTACCAAATGTAGTAGTGTGTAGAACTTCAGATTTAGAAGATGCAAACGAAAGCCAATATATTTATGATGTAGGTGGAGGAGAGTTAGACCACCATCAATTAGGAGGCAATGGCGAAAGAGAAAATGGAGTAAAATATTCTTCTTGTGGACTTGTTTGGAAAAAGTTTGGTAAAGAAGTAATACAAAAATATACAGATAAAGATAAAGATATAGATATTATATGGAAAGATATAGATAAAAATTTTATTCAATATATTGATGCAGGGGATAATGGACAAATTCCAGCTATAGAAACAGATTACAAAATAGTTCAACTAGCTAGTATAATTTCTGCATTTAATCCAAATTGGGATGAAGATCTTGATTCAGATGAAAGATTTTTAGAAGCTGTAGAAATGGCAGAAATAATATTTGAAAATACAATGAAAAGCACAATATCAAAAGTAAATGCGATGGAAGAGGTAGAAAAATCTATACAAGCTTCTAAAGATGGAGTAATGGTGCTAGAAAAATATATGCCATGGAAAGAAATATTATTAAATTCAGAAAATAGCAAAGCAGAATTAATAAATTTTGTGGTTTTTCCTTCTAATAGAGGAGGATATAATGTATATACTGTTCCAAAGAAAATGGGTTCTTTTGAAAGCAGAAAATTATTCCCAAAAGAATGGGCAGGTTTAAAAGATGAAGAATTACAAAAAGTAACAACTGTACAAACTGCAAGATTTTGTCATAATAAATGTTTTATTTGTGCTGTAGAAACAAAAGAAGATGCAATAAAATTAGCTAATATAGCCAATATGTAAAATAATAAATCCTAGTGTATTCACTAGGATTTATTAAATTTAATATATCGAGGTGCTTAATTTTCAAGATTGTTTATTATTTTATTTATTTTTTGTGTTAGTTCAAGTATAAATTGTAAGATGAAAAAGTAAGTATATAAAGATTTTTTATCCATTGGATCACCAACCACAGCTGGTTCGAACATTTGCCCGGTAAATAATCTTAAATACATAGTATTTTCATATAAAGATATTTCAAAATCTATTCCATAAGTATTATAAAAATTCAAAAGGGTATCTAAAACTTCAGGAGTTAAGATACGCATTGCTAAAATTTTATCTGTACCTATTACATCAAAATAATTTTCAAATTCTGAATTATCCATTTCTATTTTCTCATTTCCAAATGGATTAAAGGAATTTCTTAATATTTTTATTGGAGCAGAGAAATTTATTTTTACATTTGTTGTAAGAAAAATACCATTAAATATATTTTTTACACTTTTGTTTTTTCCACTTCCTGTTTCATTTTTTACAGATATATCATACATACAAATATCGCAATCATCAGACAAAGGACCAGATAGAGTATCATCTATGCTAAATAAATTAAACATTTTATTATCAAATTCGGCAACTTTATATGCAGATATTACCGGGCTAAGCTTAGATTGAGGATTTTTATATCTAAGGTTAGAGTAAAATTCATCTATTACATAATTTAAATTAGGATTTAATAATGTAATAAATTCTTTAATAACATTATTTTTATATAGTATTTGATATTCTTTGTTATATTTATTATATAAAAATGAAGTAACAAGTAATAAAGTAAGTAAAAGCATAGTTAAAAGAATATTTGAAGTAATTAATACTATCATGGCAATAAAGTTAACAACTACAACTAAAACATTAAAAATAAGTACTTTATTTCTAGATTTAGATAAAATTTGTATATTATTCTTATATAAATTATCATATAATTCATTAAATTCTTTTGGTGCACCTTTTAAAAGTGCTTTACGGTCAAGATATTTTATTAGTGAAGAACCAATAAAATATACTAAAGCAATAACTAAAATTAGTACAAAAATTAAAGTTATTATATCAATACCATCACTTGTAAAAGCTTCGTTTTCGGAGCTACTAAAAGCAAACTTTAGACCTAAAAATATGACAGAATAGCCGATTAAAAATTTAAAAAAATTTTTCAAAATTAACCTCTCCTTTTATTACTTAAAATTTAGATTAAATTTCTAAATCATTAATTACATTATTTGTTAAAGTACTTATTTCTTTAATAAAGTTTAATATTGTACAATAACTTTGTAAGCTTTTTTTATCCATTGGATTTTTAAATACAGAAGGTACAAACATAGGGCCTGTAAAAAATCTAAAAAATATTTTATCATTCTTAAAAGTTATTTCAAATTTCATTTTTGCTTTATTTGTAAAGTCTACTATAGCATTTAATACATCTGGAGTTAATATTCTCATTGTTAAAATTTCATTTTCTGAATATACATCAAAGTATTTTTCGAAAGTTGAGCTATCTATATCTACTTTTTGTTTGCTTTTGAAAAAGTTAGTTTTATTTAGAGTTATTTTTACACATGAGTTTATGTTTTTTAAACTACTATTTATTAAAAATAGACCATTAAAAACTGTAACAGAATAAGTATGACCATCACTATCTGTTTCTGTTCTAGAAATTGATAAATCATAAAGTTCTATAAATACATTATCATTTATATAACCATAAATATAATCATCGGCTGAGAAATTGTCATATGGTTGAGTATTAAAACCAGACAAATTATAGAAATTTCGTACTTGGGAAATATTTGCAGGACGTGGTTCATAATTTAATTTATTACTAATTAATTTTACGAAATTACCTATAATATTTGTTTTATATGTTAAATCATATTTCTTTCCGGATTTAATAACAAATACAGTAAGTACTATAAAACAAATACCAAGTACAACCCCAAATAATGCACTTACGCTAAAGAAAAGGAAAAAGACGATAAAGAATAATATGATATCTATAATAAGACCGATTAAAAATTTTTTCCTTAAAGATTGTAATTCACCCATAAATTCATTAGATAATTTTGTATATAATTTTTCAAACTCCACAGAATTATTTTCAGATGATGTTTCCATAAAAACCTCCTAAAATTTTATATAATATAATGTAAGTTTATCATTAAAAAAGTCGTTTGTATACGAAAAAATAAAAATATATTATTTTATAA
>CALXPV010000106.1 GCA_944390295.1 uncultured Clostridia bacterium
ATAAATTTAGCAACAAAATAATCTATTTACATAAAAAACAATCTGAAATTTCTGGCACAATTTTGGCACAATTCGTTCAATAAAGAACCTCGAAACCCTATATAAATCAACAAAGAACAATAAAGAAATTTCACTTAATGTTTATATGACAGAACAGCCGAAAGTGGCTTAAATACTGAAAAAATTGAGAAGGAGGAATTAAAAATGAGCCGGACATAGTAAATGGCACAACATACAAGCCAAGAAAGGAAAAGCAGACGCAGCAAGAGGAAAAATATTTACAAAACTAGGAAGAGAAATTTTAATCGCAGTAAAACAAGGTGGACCAGACCCGGCAAGTAATTCCAAATTAAAAGATGTAATTTCAAAATGTAAAGCAAATAACATGCCTAATGATACAATAAATAATGCTATTAAAAAAGCTTCTGGAGCAACAGATACTTCAAATTATGAAGAAATTACATATGAAGGATATGGAACAAATGGTGTTGCAGTTATAGTAGAAGCTAGTACAGATAATAGAAATAGAACAGCAGCAGATGTAAGACACGTATTTGATAAAGCTGGTGGAAACTTAGGAACAACAGGTTGCGTATCATATTTATTTAATAAAAAAGGAATTATTGTAATAGATAAAGAAAGTACAAATATGGCAGAAGATGATTTAATGATGCTAGCTTTAGATGCTGGTGCAGAAGATTTTTCTTCAGATGAAAATTGTTATGAAATCACAACAGATCCTGCAGATTTTTCAAGCGTAAGAGATGCATTAGAAGAAGCTGGATTAGAATTTGTTGAAGCAGAAGTACAAATGGTTCCAACTACATACGTTTCTTTAAGCGAAGAAGATGGAGAAAAAATGCAAAGATTAATAGATAAGCTAGACGATTTAGATGATGTTATGAATGTATACCATAACTGGGAACAATAAAACTTTACATATAAAAAAAATTTAATAGTAATAAAATATATTTAAAACGCATATACATTTAGTATATGTGTTTTTTCGTTGTATAGGAAAAATCACTTTTTCCTATACAACGAAAATAAATATAAGAAAGGATAGTTATGGTATATAACGAGATTTTAAGATATTTTCCCAAAAGAATAGAAAATACAATTTCAGAATATATAAAACTAAACAATAATGTTATAGAAGAAATACGATTAAGAGCAGAAAAACCAATCATAATAAAACATACAAAAGGAGAAGATATATTAAAAATAACAGTATCCATAAATGAAATTTTAGAAACTTTGCAACACATATGTGATAACTCAATATATACATATCAAAATCAAATATGCAATGGTTATATAACTATAAAAGGAGGACACAGAATAGGAATAACCGGTAGTGCGGTAATTTCTGATGGAAAAGTAACAAATATAAATTACATATCAAATTTAAATTTTAGAATTGCAAGACAAGTTATAGGAGCAAGTAACGAAATACTAAGATACATAATAAATATTGAAAACAATACAATATATAACACACTAATCGCCTCTTCTCCAGGTGCAGGCAAAACAACAATTTTAAGAGATATCGTAAGGCGTTTAAGTGATGGAATAGAGCAAATAAAATTTAAAGGAAAAACTATAGGTCTTGTAGATGAAAGAGGAGAAATTGCAGCAGTCTATAAAGGAATTGCCCAAAATGATATTGGGATTAGAACAGATGTAATGGATAATATAAGCAAAGATGTAGGAATGAAATTATTGATAAGATCTATGTCTCCACAAATAATTGTTGCAGACGAGATTGGAAAAGCAGAAGATGTAACCGCAATAAATTATGCAGTATGTTCTGGAATAAAAGGAATATTTACTGCACATGGTGGAAATTTAAATGAATTAAAATTAAATCCTGCAATAAAAGACATAATAAACAAACATATATTCGAAAGAATAATTTTTTTAAATAATTCGGAACACGGAAAGTTAGATAAAATATATGCTTTAGACAAAATTAATAATAATTATGTAATTATTTAAGTTCTAAAATAATATGTAGCTGAATATATATTAATAGAGGTTAGATATGGAGATTTTTAAATTTTTTATATTATTAATAATTTCAGGATTATGTGTAAGTTTGGGACTAATAAAAGCTAATAAATATAATTTACGAGTAATTGATTTGATGGAAATAAAAAAAGCTTTAAATTTGATTCTCACAAGAATTAGATATACATATGAACCACTTCCAGAGTTATTTGCAGAGGTAAGTAAAAATGCTAATTTTAATATATCAGAAATATTTACTAATGCTAAAGCAAAAATGGACAAGAACATTATTGCAAGCGAAGCTTGGGAACAAGCAGTAGACGAATCTTCTAATAACTTTTCAAAAGAAGATATAAATGTAATAAAAGGATTAGCTAAATTATTGGGACAAACTGATTTAGAAGGACAGGTTTCACAAATTAATTTAACTCTTAAATTATTAGAAGAACAAATTATACAGGCAAATCAAGAAAAAGTTAAAAACACAAAATTATACAAAACTTTAGGTGCAACAGTGGGATTAGCAATAATGATAATTTTTATATAAAGGAGAATACATATGGATATTAGCTTATTGTTTAAAATTGCAGCTATAGGAATATTAGTAGCAGTACTATATCAAGTACTCGTAAGGGCGGGAAGAGAGGATCAAGCAATGATGACAACTCTTGCTGGATTAATAATAGTCCTTACTTTAGTAATAAAAGAAATAAGCACATTATTTACAACTGTTAGAACTATGTTTAACTTATAGGATTTTAGAGAAACTTAAAATCCACCAAAGGAGCAAATATGGATATTATAAAAATAGTTGGTATTGGTATAGTTGCCGTAATCATAATAACAATTATTAAACAATACAAGCCAGAGTTTGCAATATATGTATCTATAATAGCTGGAATAATAATATTTTTTATGGTTTTTGATGGACTTTCGGGAATTATAAATCTAATAAATACATTAACTGCTAATGCAAATATAAATAGTGAATTTATAAAAATATTATTGAAAATAACAGGCATTGCTTTTTTAGCAGAGTTCGCAATACAGATATGTAATGATTTGGGAGAAAGTGCTTTAGCAAATAAAGTGGATTTAGGAGGCAAGGTAATAATAATTAGTTTATCAATACCTATATTATCATCATTAATAGAATCGGTAACTACAATATTACCTTAAAGGAGAGTACAAATGAAAAGAGTAATTTGCCTTATAATAATTATATTAATTTTTACTACAAATATTTCATTTGCAAATACAGAAGAAGATGTCATAAACTCACAAATGGATTCTTTTAATATTTCGAATTTTATTAATGAAGCTAACAAATATACAGAAGATGTACTCGAAGATATTGATATAGGCGAATTATTAAATGATGCTATAAAAGGAGAGATAAATAATAGTGAATTGTTAAAAAACATATTTCCTCTTCTGGGAGACGAAATAAAAGAAGCAATAAAAGTAATGGTTAGTATAATAATAATTGTATTAATACATAGTGTATTTAAGAGTATTGCTGATAATTTAAATAATAAAAGTGTATCTCAAATTACATATTATGTTCAATACATATTAATTGCAACTGTAATAATGAGTAATTTTACTAATATTATAGATTTGTTAAAAGATACAATAACAAATATGACAGGATTTTTGCAGAGTCTATTTCCTCTTCTTATGACATTAATGCTTGCATCAGGAAGTGTTGTATCTGTAAATATGATTCAACCAATTATTCTATTTATAATAAATTTAATTTCTAATATATTTCAAACAATAATCATACCAGCAATTTTAATTGGAACAGCATTAGCGATTGTTTCAAAAATCTCAGATCGAATTCAAATAGACAAGTTATCTAAATTTATAAAATCAAGTTCTATATGGGTAATTGGAATATTACTAACAATTTTTGTTGGAGTACTTTCTATAGAAGGAACATTAGGAAGTAGTGTGGATGGAATAACTGCAAAAACAGCAAAAGCTGCAGTATCTAGTTTCATTCCAGTAGTAGGTAAAGTTTTAGGAGATGCAGTAGATACAGTAATAGGATGTTCTTCTATTTTAAAAAATGCAATTGGTATTGTAGGAGTAATAGTTGTAATTGCTATTTGTATTTTACCAATTATAAAACTTGCAGTTATAACGATAATTTATCATTTTACAGCTGCAATTTGCGAACCGATAGCAGATTCTAAAGTGATTTCTTTAATTTCACAGATGGCAGATACATTTAAAATATTGCTTGCAATTTTATGTGCAATAAGTGTAATGATGATAATTGGAGTGACATTAGTAATTAATATTTCGAATACAGGTTTAATGTATAGGTAGGTTAATATGATTTCATGGTTTAGTGGTTGGGCAAAAGGAATCATCTTATCAGTTGTTATAGTAACAATATTAGAGATGATTCTGCCAGAAGGAAAAAATAAAAAATATATAAAAATTGTAATGGGAGTATATATAATGTTTTGCATTGTATCTCCAATCATTTCTAAAATAACAAATTCGGAAATTAGTTTAGATATAAGTAAATATGAAAATATATTAGGAACAGGAAGTAGTGTTTATGCTAGTGCAGATTTAAATACGGTAAATAATCAAAATATAGAAAATATATATTTAAACAGTATAAAAACAAATGTAAAAGAAGAACTAGAGCGAAAGGGATATGAATGCGAAACAGTGGATATAACTGCAAATATAGATGTAGAGAAACAAGAAGTTAAATTTTATAAAATAAATATTATAGGTGTAGTATTAAAAGAAGATGATTCTATAAAAAAAGTAAATAAAGTAAAAATAAGAGAAGATACTACAGAAGAAACACAAAATACCTTAACTGCTGGTCAAATTAATGAGCTAAAAGAACATTTTTCAGATAAATATGAAATTGAAAAAAATAAAATATTTATAAATGATAAGTAGGAGGTGGAATATGCTAAAGGAAAAGATGGAAAAAATTAAAAATGAACTTGTTAAGACAGATAATAAAAATAGCAAAAAAAAGATTGAGAATATTGTAGTTGCAATTTTAATATTATTAATAACTGTAATAGCAATAAATGCGATATTGTCAGATGATAAAGAGGAAGAAGAAACAGTTATAAATACAATAGAAAATAATAATGTTAAATTTGAGGCAAGTAATACTGATTTAGAATCAAGATTAGAAGATATATTATCTAAAATAAATGGTGTTGGGAAGATAGAAGTTTTAATAAATTATTCAGAAACAGAGCAAGTAGTTGCAATGTATAATGAAAATAAGAAAGAAACTGCGACTGAAGAACAAGATGAATCTGGAGGTACACGAGTTATTAAAGAAAATGATGTACAAAAAGATGTAATTTATCAGGAAAAAGATGGAGAAAAAATACCAATAACTCAAAAAACTATAATGCCAAAAATAGAAGGAACGATTATAACAGCAGAAGGAGCAGGAAGTACTGAGGTTCAAGAAAAGATTATAAATGCAGTAGAAGCTGCAACAGGACTTGCTTCGCATAAAATTCAAGTGTTTGAAATGTCTAAATAGGAGGTTTATATGAATTTAAAAAGTATAAATAGAAATCAGATTGTATTATTTGTTGTTGCTTTAATGTTAATAACTGCTGGATATTTAAATTATAGTATGCAAGCGACAGAAGTTTCTGGCAATGCAATTTCTGAAAATGAAGTAGCAGCTATAGGAGATGCAAAATTGGTTTCTAGTAATAATTTAATTGCAAATGAAATAAATTCTAATGTTATTACAAAAGAAACTAGTGCAGAAGTAAAAAACGAAGATAATGATGATTATTTTGCAAGCTCAAGACTTGGAAGAAATACAATGTACTCGCAAATGATAGAAAGCTATCAAAACTTATTAGAGAATAATAATGTTGGCGAGGAACAAAAAACTATAGCGACACAAGAAATTACAAATATAAACAATATTCAAAATAGTATTATGATATGTGAAAATCTAATTAAAACAAAAGGAATAGAAGATGTTGTTATATTTGTAAATGATAAAAGTATTAGTGTTATTGTAAAAGCAGAAAAATTAGAAAATGATACTATTGCACAAATACAAAATATTATTGCAAGAGAAATGGATGCAGAGATAGAAAATATTCATATTAGTAATAAGTAACTTGAACGATTTTACATAAAATGGTAAAATATAATTGTAGCACTTAGGAAAAAATCTTTTTCTTACATTCATAACAGGAGGGAAATTATGACTTATTTAATTAATGTGGTTGTATACATTTTAACAATACAGGCATTAGGATTTGTCTTTGCAGTAGAATATTGTGCAAAGACAAAGAACATTAAGCGGGTGCTTAAGTTCTTTCTAAATCTGGG
>CALXPV010000107.1 GCA_944390295.1 uncultured Clostridia bacterium
GATATAATCGTTCGACGACTATATCCAAAATATGACAAAATTTTACAAAACTCCAAGATATTTTAAACTTGAAAATACAGTATCAACAATTAAAATAATTGGCAAAATATTTACTAAGTTAGATATAAACCATTTTGGTACTTTGTCAATTAATTTTTCTACCTTTTTAGAAATGAATGGATGAATGTTATTTATAAATAGTAATCCAATAACACCCCAAGCAAATGTATATAATATACTAATTCTTCCATTTAAATTAAAGAAATCGTATGTGTAATCCCACCATCTAGCAGCAAATATAGCATCTAGCGCAAATCCTACTACATATTCGAATGCAGAAAACAAAATTGCAGATGCAAAAAACAATTTTAAAGAATTATTTTTATATCTACTAATAAATAAAATCATTAATATTGCACCAAAACCATATATTGGGCAAATAGGACCAAATAAAAATCCTCTTTTAGTAAAATGTCCAAGGACTAGTAAGGAATACAATGTTTCCATAAACCATCCAACAAAAGCATATATAAAAAAGTATAATACTACATATTGTATTTTAGATAACTTCTTTTTAACAACTAATGCAGTTTCTGATTTCATATAAAAAAACCCCCTATAACAATCAAATATAGGAGGTATAATATTAATCTAATTTATTTATTGCATTTCTAATTTCATTTGCAGAATTTTCAAATTTATGAATTTCTTCTTCACTAAGAGCCATAACTCCAGTTCTTTCAATTCCATTTATACCAACAACAGAAGGTGTGCTGATAAAAACTTTTTGAATAGGATCATAAGAGGAAACGCATAAAACTGCTTTTTCATCTTCTATAATTGCCTTAGTAATTCTGGTTAATGCAGATGCTATACCAAAGCAAGTATAATCTTTTTTCTTTGAAATTAAAAATCCTAAATTTCTAGTTGTATTTTCTAAATTTTCCATATCTTCTAAAGATAGATAATTACAAATAGGTTCTAATCCGATTTTTGAACTACACCAAGCTACAAATTGGCTATTACCATGTTCTCCAATAACATTTGCATGTACACTTTGTGGTGCTATGTTTAGTTTTTCTGCAATTAAATTTTGTAATCTTGCAGAATCTAATAAAGTTCCTGAACCAATTACTTTATTAGAATTAAAACCGGAATATTTCCATGTAATATATGTCATAACATCTAATGGATTACCAGCAATTAAATATATTCCACTAAAGTTTGTGTTTTTTACATTTTGAACAATATTTTTGAATATTTTATTTGCTTCAAATAAATCTTCCATTCTAGAAGTTTTATCTGATCTTTGACTAACACCAGCTGTTATACAACAAATAGTTGCATTATTACAATCCTCATATGTTCCGAATTTTATTTTTATATTATGAGAAGTAAATGGTATACTGTTAGATAAATCTAATGCTTCGCCTTCAGCTTTACTAGTATTAATATCAACTAAAACAATTTCGTGAATATTAATATTAGAATTAATAAGGGAATAAGCATAGCTAACTCCAACATTACCTGAACCTATAATTACTACTTTATTTTTCATTTGTAAGGACCTCCTAAAAAACTGTCTCCTATATTATAGTGCAAATTTTGCGTATTTTCAAGAAAATTGCCAAAAAAACCATACATTATGTAAAATTATTAAGAAAATCTTAAAGATATTGACTATTATATATAAAAAATATAATATGTATGAAATGACATATTATATTATTATGTCATTTTGAAATCTTAAATATGCATAATAAAAAGAAAGGGGAAGACTATGATTAAACTAGAAAATGTTTCTAAGTCATATGTTAAAGGTAAAAAATCTGTAGATACATTAAACTTAGAAATTAAAGATGGAGAAATATTTGGATTTTTAGGACCAAATGGAGCTGGAAAAACTACAACGATAAAGATGATTACAGGAATTTTAAATTCAGACGAAGGAAAAATATTAGTAGATGATAAAGATATCAAAACAGATAGTATTTCAGCCAAAAAGACTATAGGTTTTGTTCCAGATACACCAGATATATTCCTAAAACTTAAAGGAATTGAATATTTGAATTTTATGGGAGATATATACGAAGTTCCAAAAGAAATTAGGAAACAAAGAATAGAAGAATTAACTAAAAAGTTTGAAATATATGATAATTTAAATGAAGAAATGCAAGGATATTCACATGGTATGCGCCAAAAGATAATATTATGTGGAGCTCTTTTAAGTAATCCAAAGAATTGGATATTAGATGAGCCTATGACTGGGCTAGATCCAAAGGCATCTTACGACTTAAAAGAAATGATGAGAAAACATGCAAAGGAAGGTAATTGTGTTTTCTTTTCTACACACGTTTTAGAAGTTGCAGAAAAGTTATGTGATAGAGTTGGAATTATAAATAAGGGGAAATTAATTTTTGTAGGAACATTTGATGAAATGAAATCAAAATTAAAAGATAATGGAACATTAGAAGAATTGTTCTTGGAGATTACACAAGATGAATAAGATTTTTTCACTTACAAAAGTTCTCCTTAAAAATTCCTTCCAAAAGTATGATGAAAAAAATAGTAAGAAATCAAGTAAAGCAATTAGAATAATTAGTTATGGAATTTTACTAATTTATTTTATGGCAATATTCGGATTTATGTCTTATGGACTAATTACAACTTTAAAGCAAATACAGCAAGAAGCAATGTTTATAGGAATATTTTTATTAGCATTAGCACTACTTACAATAATCCAATCTATTGTAGGTGCAACAAATGTGTTCTATTTTTCAAAAGATTTAGAATTTGTTTTGCCATTACCTTTAAAGCCAAGAGAAATATTAATTGCAAAACTAAATGTAATTTTAGTAACAGAATATATAATGGAAATATTATTTGCAGTAGCTCCAATAATAACATATGGAGAATTAACATCTGCAGGACCGATGTTTTATATTATATCTTTACTAGTATTATTAATATTCCCAATAATTTCAATATTGATTGCAACTTTCATAATAATGATTATTATGAGTTTTTCAAAGGGAGTAAAAAATAAAGATAGATTTAGATTAATAGCACCTATACTTGGAATTATAATAGCACTTGTATTTTCATTTGCGATTTCTGGAACATCAGAAATTACTGATGACGAATTAATAGAATTATTAATGCAAGCAAATAGTATGGTAGAAGTAGTAAGTGATACATTGCCAGTAATAAAGCCTGCAATTAATGCTATACTAAATTCAAGTTTTATAGAATTTTTAAAATTGTTAGGAATTACAGCTGTATTTTATATAGTATTTATAATAATTGGTAATAAACTTTATTTTAGAGGTGCAGTTGGTAATTTATCATCAGGAGCTAAAAAAGGAAAAAATATTACAGGAAAAGATATAAAAATAAATCCTGTTCGGAAAATCATATGTAAAAAAAGAATTTAAAATATTATTAAAAAATCCAATATTTTTTGTACAATGTGTTTTACCATCTGTATTAATGCCAATTATATTTTTAGGAATATTTTTAGTAAGCATTATGAGTAATAATACAGAAACAGCAATAAATGAATTTAGAAATGTATTAAGTGGATATATTGTAACTCCAATAGGACTTGCGGTAATTATTGCAATAACAGAATTTTTAACAAGTATGTTATATATTGCGCCAACAGCAATTTCAAGAGATGGTATCAATGCAGTATTTATGAAATATATTCCAGTTTCATACTATAAACAAATAATATATAAAGGAATTCCAAGTATTGTATTTGGAACAATAACATCAATAATTGTTTTAATATTTGTTTGGGTAATAGCGAAAACATCAATCATATTTATATTAATTGCATTTATAATTAATTTAATTTTATTAATTTTACAAACATTATTAATGGAATTAGTAGATTTAAGAAAGCCAAAATTAGAATGGACTACAGAATAT
>CALXPV010000108.1 GCA_944390295.1 uncultured Clostridia bacterium
GGTCCAACAAAAGAAACTTTTTGACCTTCTTTTGCGTCTAGACTAATGTCATGTAAAATTACTTTATTTGGTACATATCCAAATGTGACATGTTCAAATTCTACATTTCCACATAATTTAGTATATGTAACTGTTCCATCACCATGTGGATGCTTCCAAGCCCATAATCCTGTTCTTTCTTCTGTTTCTACTATTTTACCATCTACTTCTTTAGCATTTACTAATGTTACATATCCCTCATCTTCTTCTGCTTTTTCATCTATTAATTTAAATATTCTTTCAGCTCCTGCTAAAGCCATTGCAACGAAGTTTAATTGTTGTGAAACTTGTGCTAGAGGGTTTGTAAATGCTTTTATGTATTGTAGGAATGCTGCAATGCTACCTACTGTTAATAACCCATTAACTGCTAAAACTCCACCTACAACTGCAACTAAAACATATCCAATATTTCCTATATTCATAATACAAGGCATTAATGTATTGGCATAAGAATTGGCTTTTGTACTACTTTGGAATAGGTCTTCATTTAATTTATCAAATCTTTCCTTTGATCTGTCTTCATAACAGAATACTTTTACAACTTTTTGACCGTTCATCATTTCTTCTATGTAACCATCAACTTTACCAATATTTTCTTGTTGACCTATAAAGTATTTTGAACTGTTCTTAGCAAAAAATCTTGAAACTATTACCATTATAACTACCATTAATAAAACTATTCCGGTTAAATATATATTTGTTGTAATCATTCCTATAAATACTGCAACCATAGAAACTATACAAGAAAATACTTGTGGAATACTTTGACTTAATGCTTGTCTTAATGTATCAACATCATTTGTATAAGTACTCATAGTTTCACCATGGCTATGACTATCAAAGTAACCTATTGGTAATCTTTGCATATGTTCAAACATTTCTGTTCTTATTTTCTTTAAAGTTCCTTGTGTTATATTAATCATTAATCTATTGTAAACATATGTACCAATAATACCTACAAGATAAACTAATCCCATCATTAAAATAGCTTGTAATAATGATGCATAGTTTGGATTTTGATTTCCTATAAGTGGTGTAATATATTCATCTATTAATGTTTGGATGAATTGTATCCCCATTACACTTGCTGCTGCACTTATTATTATACTAATTATTACTACTACAAATTGAGCCTTATAATCGCTTAATGCATATTTTAATAATCTTTTTAATGTATGTGATTTCTTAGTTTTGTTTTTCATCGTCAGTATCATCTCCTCCCATTTGAGATTCATATACTTCTTGGTATATTTTATTAGTTTTTAATAATTCATCAGATGTTCCAATTCCATCTATTCTACCATTATCCATAACAATAATTTTGTCTGCATCTATAATAGAACTTATTCTTTGAGCAATTATTATTTTTGTTGTATTTGGTATTTCTTCTCTAAATGCTTTTCTTATAAGAGCATCTGTTTTTGTATCTACAGCACTTGTAGAATCATCTAAAATTAATATTTTTGGTTTTTTAAGTAATGCTCTTGCAATACAAATTCTTTGTTTTTGACCGCCAGATACATTTGTTCCACCTTGATCTAGAACTGTTTCGTATTTATCTGGTAATTCTTGTATAAATCCATCTGCTTGAGCTAATTTACATACTCTTACTAATTCTTCGTCTGTAGCATCTTTATTACCCCATCTTAAGTTTTCTGCTATAGTTCCAGAAAATAATACATTTTTTTGTAAAACCATAGCAACTTCATTTCTTAAAGATTCTAAGTCATAATCCCTAACGTCTACTCCACCAACTTTTACAAATCCAGATTTTACATCATATAATCTTGGAATCAAATTAACTAAAGATGTTTTAGAACTTCCTGTTCCTCCTATAATTCCAATTACTTCTCCTGCATTAATTTTTAAATTAATATCTTCTAGTGGAAGCATTTCATTTGCTTTTGCATCATCATATTGGAAATCTACATCTATAAATTCTATACTTCCATCTTTAATTTCTTTTATTGTTTTCTCCCTATTTTTAATTGTTGGTTCTTCTGTTAAAACTTCCATAATTCTTTCTGCTGAAGATTGAGCAATAATTATCATAACTAATACCATTGAAAGCATCATTAAACTTGATAATATTTGCCATGCATATGTAATTAAACTTGATAGCTGTCCTGTTTGCATTCCTCCACCCACGATTGTTTGTGCTCCAAGCCATGATAATAATAATATACAACCATAAATTGCTATTTGCATAAGTGGGCTATTAAATATAACTATTTTTTCAGCTTTTTTAAATAATCTATATACTAAAGAATTTACGTCCTCGAATTTTTTCTCTTCAAAATCTTCTGTTGCAAAAGATTTAACAACTCTTATTGCATTTAAGTTTTCTCCTACTACTCTATTTAGTTCATCATATTTGTTAAATACTTTTTCAAAATATGGATGTGCTTTTATAGAAATAAAAGCTAATAATATTGCAAGTGGCACCATTGTAATAAGATATACTAATGATAGCTCTTTGTTAATAGAAAAAGCCATAATTAAGGCGAATACTATCATTACAGGTCCTCTTACTAACGCTCTTATTATCATTTGAAAAGCATTTTGAACATTTGTTACGTCTGTTGTTAATCTTGTTACTAAGCTTGATGTTGAAAATTTGTCTATATTCGTAAATGAATAATTTTGAATGTTATAGAACATTCCTTGTCTTAAATTTTTAGCAAATCCAGCAGATGCTATAGCAGCAAATCTTCCTGAAAGAACTCCAAAAATTAAAGACATTATTGCAGAAATTACTAACATGATTCCAGTTTTAATAATGTAATCCAAATCGTTGTTTTGAATTCCTACGTCAATTATTCTTGCCATAAGATAAGGTATTACTACCTCCATTACAATTTCTAAAACAACCATAAAAGGTGTTAAAATTGCGTATTTTTTGTACTGTTTGATGTATTTTGCTAGTTCCTTAATCATTTCTTTTATTTCTCCTTTCTTTTTTATAGCACATTTGTTATTGTATCATAAAATAAAAAATTGTGCCAGCACAATTTAAATTTTTGAACCTATTGTTCAATCCTAGTTATATTTTAGATTTGTTCTAAGCTTCCTTATTAAATACCTCTAAAACGGGAAAAAGACGGTGATTATCTCACCGCCCTGGTTTTCAAGTTACGTAGGTGTCTTGTTTGAGTTAACAGATTAGATGATTAATATAACCACCACTACTGCTAACAGTCCGGCTAGTACTGAGCTGATGCCAGCACCTATTCCGCAATTGTTCACAAAGAAGTTTTTAGACTTCTTGTAAACTTTTGGTCCTTGATTAAATGCCCATCTCACCAGCTCTGCTACAAAGTTCAGCAGAAATGAAACACAGACTCCAAGGCCCTTTAGTGTGATTGATATCACACCATTTGCGACTTTCCGTTGTTTTCCTATAATAAACGAAAAGCCGACTATTAACACCAACAGCAGTCCTACTCCGTAAAAAAGCTGTGATGTAAGTGCAATACACAACTGTAATCCGAAATATAAAACTCCAAATATCAAAATAGCTATCATACTTTTTCCCTCTCTCTTTCTAATGTTATAAATATATGTAAAACGGCAATCGCCGTATAAATGAGATTAAACAACAAGACTACCTATTTATATTTTAGCACAATTTACATAATTTTTCAATTATGTAGTCTATTACGTATGAGTTTCGTTGGTTGGGGATTCCCTTAGATTTCAATATTTTCAAGCACTAATTTATAATTTGATTTAATTTCT
>CALXPV010000109.1 GCA_944390295.1 uncultured Clostridia bacterium
GAGTAAATATTATATATAATTTTTAATATATACAAGTTGCACTTGCAACTTTCTTATTTTTTTGTTAAAATTTTTTTGGGTGATGAAAATGAGGCTTCCATTTGAAGGATTAACGAAATTGCAAATCGGCAAACTCCTTGTGCTACTAGGCGTTCACAGGTACAAATATTCAAAAGGTGAAGAGATAATTCCTACTATTAAAAACGATAATATTATAGGAATTATACTTGATGGATTTGCCCAAATTATAAATATAGAGTACAATGGGAACGAATTGGTACAGGAAAATCTTGGAAAAGATAGTGTGTTTGGAACAACAATTTCTGCAACAAATAGTGAATCATGCCAAATAATTGCAAAAGAAGATACCGAAGTACTTATTATAGACTATTCCAGACTTATGAGACCAGAAAATTTGGCTCATAATTATTTTAATATTTTTTTAAGTAATTTATATGATATTATGAGCAATAAATTTAGAGAAACTAATGAGCGAGTTAAAGTTCTTGAAAAAAAACAAATTCGTGAAAAGTTATTAAAATTCTTTGAGATTGAACATAAAAAAAGCCATTCTAAAAATATATATTTGAATTTCGCATTAAAAGATTTAGCAGATTATTTAGCAGTTGATAGATCTGCTATGTTTAGAGAATTAAAACATTTAAAAGATGATAAACTTATAGAAGTTGATGGTAGAAAAATCAAAATATTGTATGAAATATAGCAAAAAATCACAAAAGTCAAACGACTTTCGTGATTTCTCCCACATTTTTCAAAGGACTTTTGTGACATTTTTACACATTTTTCAAATGACTTTTATTTTCCGAAGTACTTTCTTTATCTACATTTTACATCAAAATCTTTTTTGCAAGAAGGACATGTACAAACATGTTTACCTTTTTTCTTTGGTAATCTAATTTCCGCTTTACAATTAGGACATTTTCTATAAATATGTGTATTTCTGTCAGCCCATTTTCTTTTTTGAAGATTTATTTTTCCTTTAACCTTATCTCTTATTTTTAAGTATTTCATATTTTCGTTTTGTCTTTTATAAATGTTTCTTGAAAGAGCTCTAAAAAACATAAAAACACATATTAGCATTTCTATAAGATAGATAATTGGATTCCTTATAAATAAACTTAAAATTGCAATAATCCAAAATAAGATAAATAAAAATTTATATAATTCATCTATTCCATATCTACCTTGAAAAAAATTCGCCATTTTATACATAAACTTGTTCATATATATATTCCTCCTCTAACATATAAATCTTGGACCACAACAACAATTACATATAGAATCTGCTAAACACCACCAAAAACATATATTTTGCACATCAAACGGTCTTCCATATGCTCTGCTTTGTTCTCTATACATGTTTCCTGTTCCCTGCAATTGTTGTAATAATTCTTGATATCTAAAGTTATTTGGTTCCATTTGTACTGCTGTTTTGGCATAGTTCAAAGCTGTTATTCTATTACCTGTATAATAATTTGCAATACTGCTTAAGTAATACCATTCTGCTGTTTTATCTTGAATCTCGGAAAGTACTCTTAGTGCTTCCCTATACATTCCAACTTGTATAAAATGACTTGCTACTTGATAAAGATTTGTTCCTTCATTATTATTGCTGTACGAATTATTTTGATTGTTTGAATATTGATTATATTGATTTGTTGCGCCACTTTTTATTTGATCATATGCCTCATTTATTTCTCTCATTTTTCTTGCAGCTTCTTCATCTCCTGGATGTAAGTCTGGATGATATTTTTTTACTAATTTTCTATATGCTTTTGTAACTTCTTCATCTGTTGCTCCATATGATAGTCCTAATACTTCGTACGGATTTTGTATCATCTATTTTTCTCCCTTCTTTTTATGTATTTCGTATTTTGTCCATATCCCTGAATATAGGATGTTTTCAATTATTTTATTAGAAATATTTAGTGCTTTATATTTTTCTACACAATCTGCTAAAAGCAAATTAAGCATATCATCAAATTCATCTTTTGAATTTGCAATTAACGGATTATACCTTTTCTTTTTTATATCTTTTTCAAAATCTATACAAGCATCTAAAATGTATATAAACTTTCCTAGTGAGTCTCCGAAATTTCTTAATTTTTCTTCGTGTTCATCTTCAAATGGTGCAAAAATTTCTCCAAATAATTTGCCACTACATTGTGCGGATAAATCTGGATTTATAATGTTATTAGCTTCTAACTCATTTAATTCTTTTAAAGAATTCTGCACAGTTTCAGCTTTTTTAGGATATTTCTTACATATTTTTTTAAAACTCTTTTTTATCATTTTTGCATAACAGTTAGCAAATACGTTTTTGTCATCTTGCCAATCATCAAGTAAATTATAATAAGCTAATAAGATATTCATATCTGCTACATAGTCTACAAATTTCCCTTTAATATAAGTATGTTTATTTACAGGATGCATCATACATCTACATTCTAATTTTTCGTTATTTTCTTTATAAACTTCATTAAGTAATACAATTAAAAAATTCATATCATAATTTAATGTAAATCTACTTATATTCTTATATCTGGCTTGTAAAGCTTTACATAGTCCACAATAACATTCTCTATAATATCTTTTATCATTATCTTCTAATAAATTAGGATTTGTAACTATATTTCCTAACATTTTACTTCTCCTATTAATTTTACTTTATGTGATATAGTTTATTATTTTTCTTACCTAAAATCAACAGCTAGAGCCAATATTTCACGTAAGTTTTACATACATAGTAAAAGAGCTACTTAAATTTACTTAAATAGCTCTTTATGTTTAATTGCATTTTTCTGTATTATGTTTACCTTTTGAACTTTAAGCTCCGTCCCTAAAGTTCATTAATCTCTTAATTTAGCTCCGCATCTCTTGTCTAGTGTTTTTAATA
>CALXPV010000110.1 GCA_944390295.1 uncultured Clostridia bacterium
ATCATAATAAAATGCCTCTCCCGGTGGAGGATATGCTTTATTTGCAAATCTGGTAGTATCTAGAGTAACAGCATCTGATATACATGTAGCTATAGTTTCTATTCTCCCACTTTCATTTAAACTCAAATTGTATTTATCACATAACTCAGTCAGTTTTTCCTGTCTTAATTTTTGATTTTCTTCTGATGTCAAAGATGAATCATTTAAGTTTTGCAATTCTATTGCTGCTTGTATTATTCCTACATCAGCTTCAGAATATCTATCCTTCAATTCTTTTGCAGCTATTTTAGCACTATATTCTTGATGATTTTCTTTTGCCATATCTAGTTGCCTTCCACAAGAATAATATTTTACTGCTTCTCCTAATAATATTTTTGTTTTATCGTCTGCTCCTTCTATATTAGCAATAGCATTAGAAAACATTGCAACTCTTGCAACATGTTCTTCTGAATATGATTTATTTTCACTATAGTAACCTTTTTCATGTACTTCTTTTATAATTTCGCCTACTTCTAAACTATCTACATAATCTTTAAATTCGGTAAATGATAGTTGTTCCGGCATATTAGTCCTTTTTCCACAAACTATTTCAAATGTAGGAGAAATTAAATCTTCATTATTGCTTAGCACGTCAAAACTTTCATTTCTAGAATCTGCTATTATTTCTTTTTGACTATAGCTTTTTTGAAGTTCATCCAATCTATAATCTATATCCAAATCAATCCCTGACATCATCTGTTTTTCGAATTGAGTTGGCATTAATACATTTTTCTCCCTTTCTGTTTTTACATAATGTTTAATTTGCTCTATCGCTTTTATTCCTTCTTCAACTTGTCCTTCTTCCATTCTTTCTTTTATAGAATCTATAGCTTCTGAAAGCATTTCATTTAAGTGTTTTTTATTGAACATACCTTCTTGACCTAATAACTCATTTGACAAATTAGAATCCATATGTGCATTTCTTACATTATTAAATTTTGTTATAATTTGTTCTATTAATTCAGGTTGTATACTTTCTCCATTTTTAAATTGTTCTAACAAACCATTTATTTCTTCTCGCGTTTGACTTGCTAACTCTCTTCTATCTATTAATTCAATAGGAATATTTCTTCCAAGTTTTTTACTTAATTCGATAGCCGCATTTATACTATCTTCATCAATTTCCTCAAAACAAATTATACTTGTAGGTTGAATTTTTCTATATTCTGATACTCCTTTTGAAACATCTTGTATTTCTATATCGACTTCAGAATATCTAGCACGTGTTTGGTCAGGTAAATTGCTGGCCATATAAAACTTTTGTGGTCTATAAGTTACTGTCGTATTTTCTCTTGAATCAGAAGATAAATCATATGGTGCTGTTGCAGTTACTGCTTCTGAATCAAAATTACTTATAGAAATAATTATTCCTTTTCTATCTTCTATCATTGCTGTTCCTGGATTTGATTCATTTATAAAACTATAACATAAAGCATGGTTTCCTGCCATTTTTGATGTATTCCATTTATCATACATATCTCCTTCAGCATCACTTTTTCTATATGCATTCATAAGACTAACCATCCTGTCAAATGGTCCTGTTAATTTTCTTACTACATATTCTCGTCCATCCTCTGTATGCTCAATGGTTTCTATATTATTTTCCTTACTATGGTCACTTAAAGTTTGTGTAATATCTCTTCCATAAGCTCTTCTTAATGAACTATCTAATATTGCCAATTGTTTATATCTTTCAAATGAATTTGTTTTATCTTCTTTTTCGATTGCTTCTTGATATGCTTCCCTGATTTTCTCTAAATCATTTTCTGAAATTAAGGATTTTAATTTTGTAATAATTTCTAAAGCCTCTTTTTCTGCCTTTTCTTTATAACTTTCTAGTTCTTTTCCCTCATATTTTGCTAGTAATTGCTCTGAATCATTCCCATATTTTTTAATTAAATACATAGTAGTTTCATAGTCTATTCCAACAATTCTTTCAAGGTAAACATTTTTTGCATCTACCAAAGTAATATTTTTAGAATTTATTGTATCATCTAATTCAGTATTTTTATTTACTACAAAATTTAATATTTGATCATAATTTTTTATTTTACTAGCTTCTTTTGGATTTAATACTAAATAAGAAATTATTGTTTTTTCTTCTTCGGTTAAAGGTTTTGATGTATCTTCTATTCTATCAGCCGCTATTTTTATAAAATGATCATTAGGTACTTCATATTTTTCTGTTTTTGAATTATATTTATTGCTTACTTCTGTTCTAATAGATTGAATTATTTGTTCAATTAATGGTTCAGGAAATAAACTATTCTGACTTAAATTTTCTAATGCAACACCAAAAACAAGTAATGTCTCTTTAGTTTTTGCTACCTCTAGAATTGATGCTTGAAGTCCTTCGTATCTTGATATTCTTTCTATACTGTTTTCACCAATAATTGAAACTATGTCTGGTGATAAAATATCTAAATTAAGAGTAGAAAATAAACTTGAATTATTTTTTGCAAATTTCTTCATTAATTCTATTTCTTTTGGTGACAATGTTGTTCTTCCAATACTCTTTAATTTGTTTCTATATCCAATATTTAGAAGTTCTTCAAAATTTTCGCTTTCTATATCTGCATAATCTAAGTATTTTGGATGTTTTTTTACTGCTTCTAGTATAACTTTTTCTGTTCTATATTCTTCTGGGATTTTATCTAAAATATCCCAACTCTCTATTAATGCTTGTCCTGGACCTGTACTGTCCAAATAATTTTTTTCTTCAAGCATAGAAATTGCAGATAAAATGATATCTTCATATTGTTCATTATAATTTGTAAGTTCGCTTGGGAAAGGAATTTGTTCTATTCCAGTAGGTCCTCTTTTTTGTAAGTATGCATCTATAATATTTACAGTTATAGCCTCAGTTGGAATACACATTCTACTATTCCTATCAGCTTCAAATCTTTCTGTAAATATATTTCCACCATCAACTTCCTTCAGAATTTCTATTACTTTTCCCTCATACCATTTTCTGTATTCTTGCTTTTCATTCTCGGAAAAACGTGCAATCCATTTTTTGTATTCTTCTCTTTCTGTATCACTAAATATTGTATCAATTTTTCTGTCTATCGATGGCATATAGTTGATTTGAAATTTACTTATATCCTTTATAGCTCTTTCACACATCTCAATAGTTATGTTTTGAACAGGAACAGATTGTAGGCCAAATTCACTTTTGTCATTTTTTTCTATATTTAATTCCTTAGATTTATCAATTAGTGAATTCCATACTCTTTCTGTCATTTTTTCTCTAGGTATATATAATCCATTCATAGTTTTTAGTTGAGCTATTTTTCGAGTTATTATATTATCGACCCACTCTGCGTATTCTTCCTGTGATAAATCTTCTTCAAAATTTTCATTTGGAATTAGTGATATTATTGTATTAGATTTTTGTAGTAATAGTTCATATATCTCTCTATTACGACTTTTTTCGGGAACACTTTCCAAAAAATCTTGAACTCTATATCCCTCTTCATTTAATAATTTTGCTCCTTCCACACAAACATCTGTACTTTTTTGATAATCTTGTAAATGTGAGAAAATTTCTGTAATATCATCAGGATTATTTTTAATTACATCTAATACTAAACCTTTACACCATTCACTATATTCATCATCTGTCATACTTTCATCTATTTTTTGTTCAGGCAAAGAATAGATGATTTGTCTATTCTTTGATATAGCTAATTCCCATAATTCTTTATTTTTTATTTGTTCTGGAATTAATGCAAATATACTAGCAGTTTGCCTATTTTTTTCTAATAAACTTTTGGCAAAATCTTGATCATATAATTCAGGTGGAATTTGACTTAGAATTGATAAATCATCGATTCTATCTGTTCTACTAACTAATGTTTTTATGCTAGTCCCATTTGAAATTTTAGATGGCGCATTATCAATAAATGTTCTTATATCTGAATCTAGAATTGGTTTATCTGGATTTTTTAAAAATACCTTTAATAAATCTTGATTAATATACTCTGGTTTTATACTTAGTAAAATATTAGAAAATTCTTCAAGTGTATAAGCTTTCTCACATTCTGAACTTACTAGTTTTTTATAAAATTCTTCATATCTTTGTATATCACTTCCTGACAATATTCCTTCAATATCAGAGATTTCAAAATCACGTGAATTACATCCTAATTTATCATATGCTTCGTCTCCATATATATCAATAACATCTTTTAATAATTGATTGGCTTCGTCTATACCTAAAACTTGCTCTCTAAATGTTTTATTTTCTTCATAAATAGCAACAAATACTTTAAAAGCTTCAAAATCTAAATTATATTTTTCAAAAATTTCAGGAAAATATTTATTGCATTCATCATAAAAGCCTTTAATATTTTCTGCAGAAAAGTCATCAGATAAATCAATGTTTAATTCTTTTAATTCTTCTGATTTTTCATCTATTTCTTCAGCTATATTATCTTCATTATCAAGAACATACTTAATTTTTTCTTTTGTCATTTTTTACTCCTATCTTACTATTTATCTTTCCTCATCATCATCGTTTTCTTTTTCTTTTTTAGTTTTATCATTATCTCCAAATTTTTTAAGTCTTTCATTAAGTTTTTTTAATATTTCATATTTCTTTTTATCATCTTTTTCTTCCATATCGTTATTCCTTTCTCTCTTAAATAATTTTTTAAAGAAATTAATTATCTTATAGTAAAATCTTTCTTTTTTTGTTTTTATAGGTAAAGTATTTATTACTTCACTTTGTTTTTCTTTTATCCCGGCATTTTCACTTCTCCTTTTAGCAAAAATATCAGAATTGTATTTTAATTTCTTTTCTTCTTCAATTTTTTGTCTGTCATAATTTTCTTTTGCTTTAATTCTTTCTCTTTGATAATCTGTAGCCCAATAATCTCTAAATATATTAGCTAAAATTGCTTTAGTTTCATCTAACAAATTTTGTTCTTCTAATTTTTTATTTATATCAATTGAAAAATTATAATTATTATCCATTTTTATTTTGAAAGTTTCTAGCATTTCATTTGGTATCTTGTTAACACTTTCTTGAGGTACATATTTTAATATTTCGATTACTTCTTTATATGCCTTTGGATAATTATCTTCCATCTCTTTCCTCCGCTAAAAATCACTTTTATCTTCTATAATATTTATACCATTGCAGAATTTTTTTTACAATATTTATTTTAATGAATTAGCTTATACATCAAAAAAACTTTGAGCTACTAAAATTCACTCAAAGTTTTTTTTAACACTGGACTTTAAATACAGTCTCTTAATCCCTATTTTGAACTTTAAGGACCGTCCCTCATCCCTATTTTTCTATTCCTGTTGCTATAACAGTAATTACAATTTCATCTTGTAAAGAATCAT
>CALXPV010000111.1 GCA_944390295.1 uncultured Clostridia bacterium
TTACTATTTTCCAAATTCTTTTTCTATAAATGATGTATCATATTTATTTTTTATAAATTTTTCATTATCTAATATTTTTAATATGAAGTCTCTATTAGTTTCTATTCCAGAAATTACAAGCTCTGATAAAGCACTTTTCATTTTTGCTATAGATTCTTTTCTATCTTTTCCGTGAACAATTACTTTTGCAATCATAGAATCATAGTTTTGTGGTACTTTATATCCAGAATAAACTGCTGTATCAACTCTTACACCATTTCCTCCAGGAAGATGTAATTCTTCTATTAATCCTGGGCATGGCATAAAGTTTCTATCTGGATTTTCTGCATTTATTCTAGCTTCTAGGCTATGTCCTGTAAATGTAATATCTTTTTGTTTATATTTCATTTTTTCTCCTGAAGCTATTCGTATTTGTTCTTTTATTAAATCTAATCCTGTTACCATTTCTGTTACTGGATGTTCAACTTGAATTCTAGTATTCATTTCCATAAAATAAAAGTCTTTGTTTTTGTCTACTAAAAATTCTATTGTACCAACATTTGTATATCCAACTTCTTTTACAGCTTTAACTGCAACTGCTCCCATCTTTTCTCTTAATTTACTATCAACTATTCCTGATGGAGTTTCTTCTAGTACTTTTTGGTTTCTTCTTTGTACTGTACAATCTCTTTCTCCTAGATGTACTGCATTTCCATGTTCATCAGCCATTACTTGGATTTCTATATGTCTTGGATTTTCTACAAATTTTTCTATGTAAATACTATCATCATTAAAAGAAATAGCTGCTTCTTGTTTTACAACTTCATATGCTTTTTTTAGTTCATCTTCGTTGTATGCAACTCTTATTCCTTTTCCTCCACCACCGGCAGATGCTTTAAGCATTACAGGATATCCTATTTGATTTGATATATTTATTGCTTCTTGCATAGTATATATTAGTCCATCTGAACCAGGAACAACTGGAACCCCTGCATTTTTCATTGTTTCTTTCGCTTTTGATTTATTTCCCATAAGTTCGATTATTTCTGGTTTTGGTCCTATAAATTTTAATCCTATCTCATCACACATTTTTGCAAAACTGCTATTTTCTGATAAAAATCCAAAACCTGGATGAATACTGTCTGCACCAGTTAGACAAGCTGCTTCTATTATAGCTTTTACATTTAAATAGCTTTTTACAGAAGGAGCAGGTCCTATACATACTGCTTCATCTGCAAGTTTTGTATGTAGTGCTGTTCTATCTGCTTCAGAATATACTGCAACTGTTTTTATTCCCATTTCTCTACATGCTCTAATAATTCTTACAGCTATTTCTCCTCTGTTTGCAATTAATATCTTCTTTAACATTTTATTTTCAAATCCTTTCCTAGTTAACTGCTTCATTTAAATTTATATTCCACAATTATACTATTGCAAATGTAAGTTCACCTTTTACAGCAACTTCTCCATTTACTGTTGCTATTGCTTCTCCAACTCCTATTGGACCTTTTCTTTTTATAATTTTAACTTCTAGTTTTAATACATCTCCTGGTATTACTTGTCTTTTAAATCTTAATTTATCTACTCCACCAAATAAAGCATTTTTGCCTTTATTTTCTGGCATAGAAAGAATTGCAACTGCACCTGTTTGTGCTAAAGCTTCTATTGTTAATACTCCTGGCATTATTGGATTTCCTGGAAAATGACCTTGGAAATGAGGTTCATTTATACATACGTTTTTATATGCTACACAACTTTCTCCTGGTACATATTCTTCTACTCTGTCTATCATTAAAAATGGTGGTCTTTGTGGAATTATTTCCATTATTTCATTTATATTTAACATGATTTTTTCTCCTTTTTTTAATTTATGAACTTTAGGGACGGTCCTTAAAGTTCAAATTTTATGTCAATCGCAAACTTTTAGCTCCGTCTCCAAAGTTCATTTCTTAAAGTTTAATTTTTTCTATAGGGATTTTAGGACCGTCCCTCGATCCCTATTCTTATTTTATTTTGAATAATGTAGTTCCGTATTCTACCATTTCTTCATTTTTTACACAGATTTCTACTATTTCTCCATCAAATTCTGATTCTATTTCATTCATTAATTTCATAGCTTCTACTACGCAAAGTACATCACCTTTTTTTACTTTGTCTCCAATCTTTACATATGGCGCATCTTTTGGTGATGGTGCACTATAAAATGTTCCAACCATTGGTGATTTTACTTCTTTATATTTTTCTGTAGCTACTACTGCTTTTTGCTCTTCTTTTGGCTCAGTTGGTAAAGAAACTTCTTTTACAACTGGCATTGGTCTTGGTTCTATAGCTTCTATAATTTTAGCCTCATTTTTCTTCATTTTAATTTTTGTTCCATCTGGAAATTCTATATCTAAACTATCTACTTTTGAATTTCCCATATCATCTAATAATCTTTTTATTTCTTCATATTCCATATCTCATTACTCCTATCCTTCATATTTTTTAAATATTATTGATCCATTGTGTCCACCAAATCCTAATGAATTTGACATTGCACATTTTACATCAATATTTCTTCCTTCGTTTGGAACTATATCTAAATCACATTCTGGATCTGCTACTTTATAATTAATTGTTGCTGGAACATATCCATCTTCTATTGCTTTAACACATACAATTGCTTCAACTCCTCCAGCAGCTCCTAATAAATGTCCTGTATTACTTTTTGTAGAACTTACTAAAACATTTTTGCTTGCTTCTTCACCTAAAGCTTTTTTAATAGCCATAGTTTCACCAGCATCGTTTAAATGTGTTGATGTACCATGTGCATTAATATATGTAATATCTTCTGGTTTTAGTTGTGCATCTTCTATTGCAGATACCATAGCTCTTGCTGCACCTTCTCCATCTGGTGATGGTGATGTTATATGATATGCATCTGATGATGCTCCATATCCTACTATTTCAGCATATATATGTGCTCCTCTTTTTTTAGCATGTTCTAATTCTTCTAGAACTAAAACTGCTGCACCTTCACCCATAACGAATCCGCTTCTTTCAGCATCGAAAGGTATACTTGCTCTGTTTTTATCTGTAGCTTGTGTTAGTGCTTTAATATTTTGAAAACCTGCTATACCTGTTTTTGTGATTGGAGCTTCTGTTCCTCCTGCTAGAACTGCATCTTGGTATCCATGTTTAATCATTCTATAGCTTTCTCCAATTGAGTGTGTTGCTGTTGCACAAGCAGTTACCATTGCAACAGATTCTCCTTTTAATCCTAAATCTATTGTTACATTTCCTGCTGCCATGTTTGGTATTCCCATTGGTATGAACATTGGAGATACTCTGTCTGGTCCTTTTGTAGCACATGCTCCTATATCTTTTTCCATAGTGTTTAATCCACCAATTCCTGAACCTATAACAGTTCCAACTTTGTTCATATCTGTATTCTCTTCTGTAATTCCACTATCTTTTAAAGCTTCTCTTGCTGCAACTACTGCATATTGTGAGAATAAATCCATTCTTCTTGCTGTTCTTCTATCAAAATAATCTTCTGGATTAAAATCTTTTACTTCTGCTGCTAATTTTACTTTTAAATCACTTGTATCAACTTTTGTTATTTCGTCAATACCACATTTCCCATTTTTGATTCCTTCCCAAAATTCTTTTGCAGTATTTCCTATTGGTGTAACTGCTCCTATACCTGTTATAACAACTCTTCTTTCCATTTTTTTCTTCCTTTATTTAAATATTTAGGTTTTTTTAAACGGTATTACCTATAAACCGATATTTATTTTTTTACATGTGGAGCTCTTGCAGTGCAAGGCTCCATATATTTTTTTATGCATATAACAATACCTAACCTATTAATTGCACTTTGTTTATCAATTATTGCCAAAGGTTCTTTACATTACCATTCCACCATCAATATTAATTACTTGTCCTGTTATATATGTATTTTCTTCTCCACCTAAAAAGTATACTGTATTTGCAATTTCTTCTGCAGTTCCCATTCTTTTTAATGGTATTTGTGCATTAATTCCTTCTTTTAC
>CALXPV010000112.1 GCA_944390295.1 uncultured Clostridia bacterium
AGCATTGGCTCCCTTGATTTTAAATGAATATTGCCCATTCTTCGGCATCATTAAGCCGTTCCTCTACTTCTTTCTTTCCATCTGTTATACTGTATCCTTCAAACAATCTTTTTGAGATTGCTGAATACAGTGCCTCGTTCATGTGTGAAAACTGTTTTACTTTAAGTTCAACGAAGAGTCTTTCAAATCTCATTCTTATGTCGAATTCCTCTTCGTACAAAGGATTAGCTTTAACGTATTCTATAAGTTTTTTGCCCTTCCCTAATTCAGATTCTTGGATGCATGGTGCATCCTCTATCACACACTCTGAATCTATTTTTCGATAGTCGTTAGTAACAAACGGAAAAAAGAAACATGCCGGTGGCTTTGCTTCATGGATTTTGCAAGCTTTCTTCTCTTCGTCATATAAGATACAAGTCTTCAAATTATCCGATTTAGCCTTTATTACATATTTATAAAAGGTTGGCTTTCCCTTTATAAATACTTTTTCTGCATAATTCTGCAGAAAATCATCTCCGCTTTTCAATCCTAAATGTTTTGCAATTCTAGGAATGTCCTGCGGAAACAGTGTAATATCTCCTCTGTATCTGCAACATCCACCGCATCTTTTGCAGTGAAAGTCTATCCGGTCCACTCCTTCTATAATCGTCATTCCCGGATAGTATGGGTTTTCTACTACTCTCATTTCTCTTCCTCCTTATTATGTAGAGACTACTTTTATTGAAGTAGTCTGTTTTTATGTTAACATTTTTATTATACCATGTTTTTCAATCTTAGTAAATATATGTACACTATCAAATACTTGTGTTGTGTATAATTACTTTATTAAAAAATAGACTGTCAAAACAAATTAATTATTATGCTCTGACAGTCTAATTCTAAAATTTTAATAACAATTTTAAAAATTTTATTCTTCTTCTAACCTGTAATGAAATTTCTTTTTTCGAATTATATCCATAATAAAGTGTTTTAAATATTATGTTTTTTAAATAATAGTAATGCCCTATTTTTTTATTTGCCAAGTAAACTATCTCATCTATTTGCTTTCTTTCCTCTTTTTCTGCCAAAAACTGTTGGCTTTTATTTAAAAACTCTATTACCTCTTTTCCTTCATTATAACTTTTTACACAAGGCACAATTTGTACCGAATAGTTTTTCTCGTCAATCTGAGAAAAAGGAAAATTTGAACATGCTATTGGTCTGGCATCATAAATCTTGCATTTCATATTTTCTTCATTAAGAAATATACAAGTTAATTGTTTATCCTTTTTTGATTTTATAGCAATCTGACTTAAGATACCGTACCAATCATATGTCTGTGTATAATTATCTAAGAACTCATTACAAGAAATGTTTAAGAATTTACTTATCCGTATTATATCCATTGGATACAATACAACATCTCCCCTTGCACGGCAACATTTACCGCATTGGTTGCATTCAAAGCTAACGCTTTTTACATAATTTACGCGTTCTGCCATATTAGAAATCCTTATGCTAGATTTGATTGTATCTAACCCTTTCTTTATAAATTAATATAACTATTATATCATTTTATTTTTATATTTCAATCATTTAGTGTAATATAAATGACATATATGTATTATTGACTTTACTTTTAAATTAATATACAATCCAAGTATATATTAATAAAAAAGGGGGAATATAAAAATGGCTGATAATGGAAACAACAAATCATCAGTTAAAGGCTCTACAATCGCTATAATTATATTATCTATTGTAGTAGTTATATTATTAATAGTTATCTTTGCAGGAATTGGATTATATGTATTTAATTCATCAACAAATCCTGTAGTAGAAAATGAAATAACAAACGAAGAAGTTACACCAGATGCTGAAGCAAATACTATGGACAATAACACTCTTACTCCAGACCCAACAAATCCAGTAACAAATGTAGCTCCAACTACACTTTCTAATGACTGGAAAAATACAGAATTTGCACTAAATGGTGAAAATTACAAAATTCATTTTGATTATTCTCAATTACAAAATGCTGGATGGACTTTTGATTTAGCAGATTACGGATACTCAAACGGATATATTATGAACCAAAATGATAAAGTTTCTGGAACAATAAGTTTAGAAAATCCTAATTATGATGCTAGGGTATCTGTTGGATTCACAAATACATCCGCAACACCAAAAGATATCTTACAATGTCAAATATGGACAATTGATGTAGATAATTCTTTTGCAAAAAAGCCTGTAACATTTAATTTACCAAATGGAATTCATAATGGAAGTACTTTAGAAGAAGTTGTTGCCGCTTATGGTGAACCAGAAGAAGATGACAAATATCGTGCTGATTCTTTAGGATATTGGACATATACATATAAAGATGGATATGATAAATATCTAAAATTAACAATATATGATGACAAAGGAGTTACAGCTTTTTCATATGATGTTTATTAAAAACAAAAACTACCACCGAAATCCAAGATTTCGTTTGGTAGTTTTTTCTTTTCTATAAAGGAGAGACTCCTCGGAATACTATTCCGTTGGAGTCTCATTAAAGAAATTAATTGTATAAGGGCCTTTTTTTAACGATGTTACTAAGGGTCCTTCAAAGCTCTCGATTACCCAGATTGGGGTGATTTTACCTAAGTCTTCGTAAAGCTGTGCAAGGTCTTCCTTCGTAATATCGTTTTCTTTTATAAAATTAAAGATTGATCTGTAGGTATAACCTCCAAAAATGGTATTTGGAAGTTCTGCTACCTCATACAATCTTTCAAAAAGGTGCTCGTCGCAATCAATTGCAACAGGATTGTTTCTCCACACCTTTTCCTTTTGTTTAACAATCCCCTTCAAAAAATTGTTTCTGTATGAAGGGTATTGTTTAAGATCCCTTACAATTTTCTCTACTGATGCGTTATACCAAGTTGTTTTCATATTATGTCCTCCTTTCGCATCATGCACTAATGGAAATACTCTCACAAATATTACATCTGTTTTGTATATTCCTTTTCAAATTTTAGTGCATTATATATTATACCATATTTATGTTACTTTGAAAAGTGTTTTTTAGAATTTCATTATACTAATGATAGGAAAAGTAATTTTTCCTATATAATAAGAAAAGTGGCTTCGCCACATGTACAGATTGCTTCACAATCGCACGGCCATAGGTAACTTAACCTTGTTGTAT
>CALXPV010000113.1 GCA_944390295.1 uncultured Clostridia bacterium
CCAGATAGTCTATAACCAACTTGCTCTTCTTTTCTACTAAAAATTCCTAATATTTTCATAATATTCCCTTTACACTTTATTTAATATCATTATAGAAATTATTAAACCATATATTGCAATTCCTTCTGCAAGACCTGCAAATATTATAGTTTTTCCTAATAACGATGGGTTCTCACTAATAGCTCCAATAGCACTAGAAGCAACCATAGCTACAGCAATACCAGAACCAATACATGCTAATCCAGTTGCTAATGCTGCTGCAATTAAACCAACATCATGATTAGATAATCCTTCATCTGATTTTTCTGTTTCTTCACTACTTGTTTCTTTAGTTTCGTTTGCTTTTGTTTCTGTTACTTCACTTTCTTCTTTAGCAATACTATTTGATACAGTATTAGAAACTTTTTTAGTTTTGGTTGTATTTGTAGCATAAACTTCTCCTGCACATAAAACTCCTATTATAACTGATAAAATTACTATTTTTTTAAAAATATTTTTTCTCATCTTATTTTTTCCTTTCGTATTTATTTTTGATTTTCTATTGGAATATATTCTTTTCCATCACCTGTATAAAATCTACTGAATAATTCATAATATTCCAATCTTAAAACTTGAATTGCAACAATTAGTCCTTCAAGCGCTATTACTATAATATTCCCTATTATCGCAACAGCAATACTTCCAGCTCCTGAAAACATATCTGCTAATATATATACAGCCATACATAATCCTACGTGATTTATTGCAAAAGCTGCAAGTCTTACAAAAGAAATAGTATTACTTGCCATGCTTAAAAGCATCTCTATCAATTCAAATATTTTTTCTACAATTGGAACTTTTACATTATTTTTATCTTTCTTTATAAGATTTTCCAACTTTTCTTTAAATAATATTAAAATAAGTGGTATAAGTATCAAAATAGTACTAATTGCTAAACTTATAATCATTTTCCCTTTTAATAAAAATCCAACAATTAACACTAAAATGGTTGTATAAAAAATCAAACCTGCAAGTCCATTTTTATCAAAGAAAATTTTCCCTGTATCCTTGTTTTTTATTCCATTTTTAATATTAAATATCATTGCTATAATTATTAAAACTGCACCTGTCGCTATTCCAGCTATTAACATATTTGTTATATTATCCATTGGACTTAGCAAAATTCCTTTTATTATATCTTCTTTTCCAAATATGCTTCCATATAAAAATCCAAATATAATTGATGAAATGCCTCCTGCAGTTAGTACAGGACCTAAGCTAGATTTTCTTTTAGCTAAAATAAGTCCAACTATTGTAACAACTAGTCCATGCCCTATATCACCAAACATAAATCCAAACATAATAAATGCCGTTAATGCAACAAACCATGTTGGATCCATTTCTGTATAATTTGGTATTCCATACATATTTACAATAGATTCAAATGGCCTTATTAATCTATTATTTTCAAGTTTTGTTGGCGGAGTACTTGCAACTTCATCATGGTTTTTTACAACATATTCTACATTGTCTTTTTCTAATTTTAGAAGTATTTCTTTTAAATTTCTCGTCGGAATCCAGCCTACAATATAAAATGAACCTTTATCATCATGCGCCATATATTTTTTTACTTTGTTTATCTTTTCTAACATTTCTAGTTGTAATAAATTATTTAGCAACTCTCTTCCATTTTCTTCTCTTGTTAAGATTAACTTTTGCTTCAAACTTTCTATCTCTTTTTTGCTATTTTCTATATATTTTTCAACTTTATCTAATACTTCTGACGGCTTACCTGCAATTTCTTTTGGAAGCCATACTCTTTCAAATTTCATAACTTTAAAATAACTATCAACTTTTTCAGATATTTCATCTGGAGTAAAATATATAATCCATACTTCATTTTCATCTCTGTCTAATTCAACTATTACTGCATCTGTATGCTCTAATTCACTTATTAATTGTTCATAATTATCTTTCGAGATTTTTCCAAACCTAAATCTCATGTATTTCAAATCATACAAATTTTGTAAGTCAACTGGAACATTTTTTAAATGATTAATTGGCTCAATACTTTCTCCTAACTTTTTTATTTCTTCTTCTTTTTTATCGATATCATTTATTAAGCTATTTAATCTATTTTCGGCTTTATCTATTTCTTGTTTTATCTCTTCTGGATTTCTTTGCAATTTTACATCTTTAATTTCATAATTTAAATCTAACTTGTTTATAAGATTTTTAGCTTTTTTAATGTATTCTTTAATTGTAGTATCATAAGTAAAATACGTAAGCTTCCAGCCTTTTTCTAAAACTTTTAATGCATTTTCTGGTTGAAATCCACTTCCAATTAAGTCATTTGCAATAACAAAGTCTAAAATATTTTCATCACCAGTCATGCTTAAAAACTTCATTCTTTCTATCGCCAAAGTTGTCACCTCTTTATATTATAATTTTTCTTTCGATATCTATTTATGGTAATTTGTATCTAATACCTTCTATAATTGTTATAACACTTTCTTTTTCTATTTCTATCATATTAAAATATCCAATAACCATACTTAAATCTATAGTTTTATTTCTAAATATTCTTTTGTTTATATTATAATTAAACTTTTTTATATCTTTTTCTATATCATTTTGTATAACACCTTTATATATTGTTGTGTCAAGTATTTGTTTTAGTTCATCTATATTTTCTGCTTTTTCTATTTCATTTATTATATCTTTATTAATTCTATAATAATTATTAATTAAATAATCTTGATTTGTTATTCCATAATATTTTGTACATCTATATGTCCAAACAATGTTTAACAAATCTATTTTTTGTTTTAATGCTTTTTCTATAATTTTATTTTTGTTTCTTACAGCTTTTAATAAATTTTCTAAATAAAATTTATCAAGTTTGTTTTCTCTTTCAAAACTTGAATTAGTATTTTTAAAAATATTTTTTATCTGCTTATTTGGTATTTGCTCTATAAAATCTTCTGCATTTTCTGCATTTAATAAAGGTTTTAAATCCAAAAATAAATTGTCTATCCAAACAGTATCTGTAATATTTTGTGCTTCTTTTGTTATTAAGCTTTCATATAATGCCTTAATTATTTTTATCTTAAATTTCATAATATACT